>CAZOMZ010000001.1:0-38759 GCA_964581065.1 uncultured Loktanella sp.
GACGGTCAAGGCGGTGCGCGATCCCGAAACCAAGGCGCTGAATTGGGAAGTTTTGGAAGAACAACCAGATATAGCCGACAAGTCACTGCTTCCACCTACGCCAAAACCTGCACCTGATGAAGCGATCCAGCTGCCTGGATACAACAAGAACATCTTGCAAGACAGGATCGCAATTATTGAATCCGCAATGGTTTTTCCACCGGATCCGGATACCCGCAGCTGCGGTGTCACCTACGACAACGGTCAGTTCTGCGTTTTTTCTCGTGAATTCAAGACGCCACGTAAACCTTCCCCAATGCCTGAGCAATCAAGAGTCGCGGCATCAAAGGAGCGACGTGAAGGAACCTACCTTTACGGGGGTTGGATGCATCCTCACTTTGGCCATTTCCTTCTTGAGTCGACATCACGGCTCTGGGCACTTGATCAGTACCGTGAAGCAATCGATGGAATAATCTATATTCCTATCGGACCCAGATCAATTTGGCGGACTCGCAAGGCATATCGACCCATCTTTGAGCTGTTGGCCGGCAAATTGCCGATCCTACCGCAAACTCACCCAGCCACCGTAGAACGGCTGATTGTCCCCGAACCCGGCTTCGGTCACCAAGCCCGAATGCGCGGAACAGACAATTATATTCAGTTCATGCGTCGCAGCTTTGCTCACCAGATAACCGCGAAAGGTTCCGAGCGCCTCTATGTCTCCCGTTCGCGACTGAATGACACTAGGGGCGGGGTCTTCGGTGAGACACTTATCGAAGAGTTCATGATCCAGAATGGCTACGAAATCTTTCATCCTCAGGAACACAGCGCGATTGAGCAGCTCGAAAGATATAAAGCCGCGCGTTACCTGGTATCACTTGATGGTTCTGCACTACACTTTGCCTCCTTTGCCATGGAGACAGGGGCCAAAGTCGGAATAATCAAGCGCCGAAAATCCGATATTCCTGACACAATGGCCCGGCATATCGAGCGTTTCTGTGGGGCTGAGGTACACCTATTTGAAACAATCAAGGATATGTGGGTCAAGGAAGGGACGAAACATATCGATCATCGCTCGTTTGGAGAGTTGGATCTGACGGCGCTTTCAAAAGGTTTGCACGAAAAGGGATTTCTGACTGTCCCAGGAAATCTGCGGCAGATCACCATCTCCGAGATCGATGCCTACCTTGAAACACGTCACGAAGGTGCAAACAGACTCGCACCTCTACGTGGACGTAGGTGAGTGTTTTCAGTGCACGAAAGCATTTCTTTATCACTTCCAGACTGCGTCACAGCCACTGCGGCCAGCCCAACACGCAGTTTCCGCATGATCGGTGACTCTTCCTACCTGTGGTTCGCTGCAGGCAGTTCCACTCTTATCGTGTCATTCGACAATCTCGCCACGCTTGACCACCCCTACCCGCGCGCACCGTGGATCGCCCGCCACGTGGGTGAAATGGGTCATGCACTTCTGGGTGTGCAAAGCCAGCGCAAGGACTGGTTTCGCGGAACGGATGCGCCACAGATGCTGTCCGAGCTGACCAATGCCGGCTTTTTTGAGCACTTTGACAGAATCGTCTTCATTGGTGCGTCGATGGGGGGGTTTGCGGCCATCAACTACGCACCGCTTGTTCCCAAGGCGACCGTGCTGGCGCTTTCTCCGCAATCGACGATGAACCCCATCATCGCACCGTTCGAGCGACGCTTTCCATGGGCGGTCAAGAACAGCGACTGGTCATCACCCCAGTTTCTTGATGCGGCCGATGCAGTCCCAGACATTCCGCAAGTCACCATTGTCTATGACCCGTTTGAATACGAGGACAAGGCACATGCACAGCGGTTGGCGGGCCCAAACACGCAGTTGGCGCCCGTGCCGCATTCAACCCACGAGGCTGTCCGCACTGTCATGAAGGCCGGTGCCTTCCCTACAATGCTACAGGAATATGTTGACACTGGCCGGCTTGGGCCGGCCTTCTGGAAGGCGATGCGCGGCAGGCGCGATGTGCGCAAATGGGCAAGGGCCTTTGTCGACAACCTTGCTGCGTCCCAGCATAGGCAACTGGCGCTGCGTGCCTACGACCAGCTGGTCACCAAAGACGGCTATCTGTTTGCCATGCAGGCGCGGCGCGCACTACTTGAGGCTCATCCCGAATTGGGCGAACACTAGGGCACAAAACGGAGACATCCTTGCCATCTGCCAAAGCCCCCATCGCAGCCCTGACTATGGTCCACACCGAGGATTTCTTCCTCGAGCGCTGGCTTGCCTATTGGCGACGCTTTCTGCCGGACGAACATATCTATGTCATCAATCACGGCGCCGACGCGCAGGTCTCCGCGCTGATCAAAGGCTGCAACGAAATCACCTTGCCCTATGACAAGCTGAAAAAGAGCGTCAATCAGCGGCGCTGGCAGATCCTGTCGCTTTTCACTTCGGGCCTGACCCACAGCTACGACTGGGTCATCTGCAACGACATCGATGAATTTGTCGTACTGGATCCTGCGGTCTCTGATGATCTGGCAGGCTATCTGGCTGAGATCGCGGCACGGCCCGAGGTCCCGTCAGCAGTTACGGCCTTCGCTGTCGAGATGGTGCATGTCCCGGAGCTGGAGCCAGATCCGCTGGAGAAGGGGCAGCCGATCATCGGTCCACGCCGCATCTACAGACTAAATGCCAACTACGCCAAACCCTGCATCGTCCACCGTCCCATCGAATTCAAGGCAGGGGGCCACGGCGGCAATCACCCCGACATCTACATCGATCCTAACCTGTACAACTTTCATCTGCGCTTTGTGGACTACGACTATTGTATGGGACGCTTCCGCAAGAGCCTGAAACGGCGGCTTGAGGGAAAGACGCCGGAAGAACAGGCACAGATGAAGAAAGGCCAATGGGGCTGGGCCAGTGTGGACCAGACCTTTGAGGCGCTGTCAAAGAAGCACCCCGTCGCCGAAACGATCGATCATCCCGATTTTCGGCGCAAAATGCTGGACAACCGCATCCTGCGTCCGCCATTCACCTTGATGGGCGGCGGACGACCGCCCGAGAATTACAGGCTGCCGGAGCGTTTCAATGGTATCTTTTGACCCGGCTTGCCGCTGAACGGAGAAAACAAGTGGACGTCACGCAAACAGCCATCCCCGAAGTGCTGCTGATTACGCCCAAGCGGCATGGCGACGCGCGTGGGTTCTTTAGCGAAAGCTGGAACAAGGCGGCACTGGCCGCGCATGGCGTCGCGATCGACTTTGTTCAGGACAATCACTCGCTGTCACGGGAAAAAGGCACTGTGCGCGGGCTGCATTTCCAGACACCACCGCACGCGCAGGCCAAACTGGTGCGCTGCGGACGCGGCGCATTGCTGGACGTTGCCGTTGATATCCGCCGCGGTTCTCCCAGTTTCGGGCAATGGGTCGCCGAGGAGCTTTCCTTTGAGAATGGCCGTCAATTGCTGGTGCCGGTCGGTTTTGCCCACGGATTTGTGACGCTCACGCCTGACACCGAGATCATCTACAAATGCAGCGACTACTACGCGCCGGACTGTGACCGCGCCCTTCAGTTTGACGACCCCGCGATCGGGATCGACTGGGGCATCGAGCGCAGCACAGCGACGATCTCGGACAAGGATGCGGCCGCGCCGCCACTTTCCCGACTGGACCTGCCATTTGCCTATGTTGGTAGTGACGCATGAAGATTCTTGTCACAGGTGGTGCGGGCTTTATCGGATCAGCAGTCGTTCGGGCAGCCGTCGCACGCGGCCATCAGGTTGTGAATGTCGATGCGCTGACATATGCCGCCTGTCTTGAAAATGTGGCTTCGGTCGCGGACACGGCCGGATATGCCTTTGTCCATGCTGATATCTGCGACAGCGCGGCAATGGCCAAAGTCTTTGCCACCCATACCCCCGACGCCGTGATGCATCTTGCGGCCGAAAGCCATGTGGACCGGTCCATTGACGGTCCGGGGGCCTTTATCCGGACCAATGTCACCGGCACCTATACCCTGCTCGAAGCCGCGCGGGACTACTGGCAGACAATCGGGCGACCTGACACATTCCGGTTTCATCATGTATCTACGGATGAGGTCTATGGCACTCTGGGAGCCGAGGGAAAGTTCACCGAAGACACCCCCTATGCCCCCAACAGCCCCTATTCGGCCTCCAAGGCCGCGTCCGACCACCTTGTCCGCGCATGGGGAGAAACCTACGGGCTGCCGGTCGTGATCACCAACTGTTCGAATAACTATGGCCCGTTCCATTTTCCCGAAAAGCTGATCCCTGTGGTCATCCTCAACGCACTTTCCGGTGCGCCGATCCCCGTCTATGGCCGTGGCGAAAACGTGCGCGACTGGCTTTATGTCGAGGATCACGCCGATGCCTTGCTGAAGGTTCTGTCAGAGGGCGCAACAGGCCGGACCTACAACATCGGCGGTGAGAACGAGGCGCGCAACATCGACATCGTTCGCACGATATGCGCGATCCTTGATCGTCTCAGACCCGCCAAGACACCCTATGCAGAACAGATCACCTTTGTCTCCGACCGGCCCGGCCACGACCTGCGCTATGCGATTGATCCGTCGCGGATGCGCGACGAACTGGGCTGGCGGCCTTCGGTCAGTCTGGAACAGGGGCTGGAGCTGACCGTCCGCTGGTATCTTGAGAACGAAGACTGGTGGCAGGCGCTTCTGGACCGCCAAGGCGTCGGCAAACGTCTGGGATCGGGCGCATGAAGGTTCTGGTCTTCGGTGCAACTGGTCAGGTCGCCATGGCGCTGCAGCAGCATGAGGGTGTTACCGCACTGGGCCGCGCTGCCGCCGATCTGACAGACCCTGCAGCCTGCGCTGATATCATCGGGTCCTGCGATGCGGATGCGGTTATCAATGCCGCAGCCTATACGGCCGTCGATCAGGCCGAAAGCGATCAGGAGACAGCATTTGCCGTCAATGCCGTAGCACCTGCCCGCATGGCCAAAGCGGCGGCGCAGCGCGACATACCGTTTCTGACGATCTCGACGGACTATGTTTTTGATGGCGCTGGCACAAAGCCTCACGGGCCGGCTGACAGGATGGCGCCCCTCAACGTCTATGGCAGGTCAAAGGCCGAAGGCGAGGACGGCGTGCGCGCGGCAGGTGGACGGCATGTCGTGCTGCGGACGTCATGGGTGTTTTCCGAGCATGGGAAGAACTTCGTCAAAACCATGCTTCAGCTAGCCGCGACACGCGATCATCTGACCATCGTCGACGATCAGATCGGCGGGCCGACCGCCGCGCATGATATCGCGGACACGCTCATGCACATGGCGCGGCAGATGGTCGGTGAAAAAACGAACGGCGGCACCTATCATCTGAGCGGCACACCCGATGCAAGCTGGGCAGACTTTGCCCGCGAGATCTTTCGGCAGGCGGGGCACGATGTGCGGGTCTCGCCGATTGCGACGGCAGACTACCCGACACCAGCCCAGAGACCGCTTAACTCGAGGCTTGATTGTCAGTCTCTCTTTGACGACTTTGGCATTTCACAGCCCGACTGGCGGGCCAGCCTGTCACGGGTTCTGACGGCTTTGGGCAAGGGATAGCAGGATGCAGCGCAAGGGGATCATCTTGGCAGGCGGGTCGGGCACGCGGCTTTATCCGATCACGCTTGGCATCTCCAAGCAGCTACTCCCGATCTATGACAAGCCGATGATCTACTATCCGCTGTCCGTCCTGATGCTGACCGGCATTCGCGAGATTGCGATCATTACCACTCCGCAGGACCAGACCCAGTTCCAGACGCTTCTGGGCGACGGGAGCCAGTGGGGACTGGAGCTTACCTACATCGTACAATCCAGCCCCGATGGTCTGGCACAGGCCTACTTGCTGGCCGAAGCTTTTCTTGACGGGGCCCCAAGCGCAATGGTGCTGGGTGACAACATCTTTTTTGGTCACGGCCTGCCCGACGAATTGCAGACCGCAAACAAAAGGGATCAGGGCGGCACGGTCTTTGGTTACCGCGTCAGCGATCCGCATCGCTATGGCATCTTGGGCTTTGACGCCGAAGGTCGGGTGAATTCCATCGTTGAGAAGCCATCGACACCTGCGTCCCGCTTTGCGGTTACCGGCCTCTATTTCCTTGATGGCAGTGCGCCTGAACGCGCCAGACAGATCGCGCCTTCGGAACGCGGCGAGCTTGAGATCACAGCCTTGCTGGAAAGCTACCTGCATGAAGGCAATCTACATGTTCAGCAAATGGGGCGTGGCTATGCGTGGCTGGATACCGGCACCCATGCGAGCCTGTTGGATGCCGGCAACTTTGTCCGCACGCTGACTGAACGGCAGGGGCAGCAGGTCGGCAGCCCTGACGAAATCGCCTTTGCGAACGGATGGATCAACGCCGAGCAACTGCGCGCCCGTGCCGCCCGATTTGGCAAGAGCAGCTACGGCGATTACCTGCTGGGACTGCTCTAACTGCCTGCCCCGCTGATCGGTCGCAGGATATCGGCATCGTCGCCGAACTTCGCTTTGTAGGCGGTGGTGAGACCAAGGCATTCAGTCGATGCGCAATTCGCCTGATGGGGGCACTGGTAGAATCCGTTGCGATCGAATTCGGTCCAGAAGTCAGGGTCGATCACAAGCGTCGGCTGCGCATTGACAAGCGCATCACCAAGCTCGCCCAACATGCATTCAGGGAAATTCTTGACCTCGACATAGCGGCCCTGCGCGCGGCACTTCAGAATGGCTTCGCGCAGATACGGCAGAATATCGCTATGGCGGGCGGCCAGATCTTTGGGATCGTCCTCGGCCATCGGAAAGAAGTTCCAGAACTCCATCTGCGCCAGCCGCTTGAGATGGGATAGCGCATCCACCATGCCCGGCAAGAGCATATAGCTTTGCGTTGTAATGACGGAATTGGTGATCAGTTTGACGTGGTCGTATTGGTCCAGATGGGCCATCCCCGCCATCATCTTGTCCCACGCGCCTTCGACTTGGGTGATCCTGTCGTGGCTTTCGGCATCGCTTCCGGCAACGGAGACAAAGTATTCATCGACCCCTGCCTCGACCAGCCGGTCCGCGTAGTCCGTGCGGCCAAGATGCATGCCGTGTGTCTGAATGCGAACGTGGCTGAAGCCCGCAGATTTCGCCTTGCGCGCGATGTCCGGCAGATCACGGCGCAGCGTGATTTCAGAGCCGGTCAGAACAAGGCCCTCCCAACGACCTGTCTGCGATTGATCGCGGCAGATGTCATCAAGCGTCTTGTCCGAGGTTGGCGCAAGACGGTCCATCGTTCCTTCGATCATGCAATGCACACATTTCAGGTTGCATCTGAACTCCATCGTCAAAGAAACATACTTTTCATGATCTCGCAGACTGAGGCCCTTCACACGCTTCAACTGCGACAGCGGCGTCGTCACGCCAACGCGCGTTCCCTCGGTCCCGACCGTTCTCGCGGGCTGTCGCGGAATGCGTCTAGAGGAGGCCATAAAAGCTGCCTTTCGTCGGGGTGATTTTGCCATCGATATCGCAATCGAAATCCCAGCCCACATCGTAGAGGTGGTGGTCAAGCGCATCCATGTTTTCCTGCAGATAATCACGAAGCGGCTCAGGAAAGGAAAGCCGTTCCAGAAAGATCGCCAGTTGCGCGGCGCGTATCCGCGAAAAATAGATCGCATCGCGCTGCTGCTTGTTGGCGACAACGACTGTTTCGACACCCGCCATCTCGGGCCAGAGCAGATCGTCCATCCTGACCCTGTTTGCGGGCAGATAGATGGACTCGGTTAGTTTGTCGTGGATTTCTTTCGCTTCACGCTCGGCATTGAAGAAGAAGTAGAAGTTCCGCATGTGATAGCCCGCCGCAGACATACCGTAGCAAATGCCCGACGACACGGTGGAACCCGGATTGCCCATGTAGATGTCGATCTGGTCAAGCGGGGTGCCTTGGAGATGCGCCGCCGAGACCTCGACCGAAAACATGAAGTAGGGCTTTTCGTCATCCGGCGTGAGGTCGCACCGCAGCAATCCCTTTGTGGCATCCAGAAAGTCAGCTACGCCCAACCTGCGGGCTTCGCGCGCATAGTCGTAAAAGTAGAACTCCCAGCTTGGTCCTGCGTCAGACCACTTCATCCCCCAGACTGTCGCGAACCTGCCCCACCGATTGCGCAGCGTATCGGTCAGCGCAAGCATCTCTGCGCCCACACCGGCAGCCTCAAAACTCTTGTAAAGCAGGGCAACGCTGCGCAAAGCGTCGTCCGTGGCGACGCGTGGCGGCGTGTAGGGCCAGATGCAGAAATCCTGCGCGATATCACCGGGGCGGCTGAACTGCGCCGCCGCCTTGGCACCCCAGTCAATCATATCGCACGCGCCCCGTAGTAGATCGTCACGAACGTTGCCCCGTCACTGGCTTGGCCAGCGGCAATATGGCCAAAGCGCGCGTTGGCTTGTTCGTCAAGGAATGGGCGCAGATCGCAGCCGTGGAACGCCTTAAGCGGCAGAAGAATTTCGGTTGCGTCCCGCAAACTGGCTTTTGCATCGGCAACCGAGATATCGACCGATGCGCGGGCAGATCCGTCTTCGGTCACATGAAGAACGACAGCCTGCCCGTCGGGATCGCCGTCACGGGCAAGATCGAGGCTTCGCTGCATGACGTCCGCCACCACCGGATCAGGCACAAGCCTCCGCACCAAAGCTGCTTTGTCGGCATGCGGTCGCGCAGACACGGCGACATAGCGGTTCAGTCGCTGCGCATCTCCGCGCCATTTCAAAGCGAGAAAAACAAGGTCCGGCTCGGGCGCATCTTGGGGCGCGAACTCAAGATAGCATTTACCGATATCACCATCGGCACCAAAGTGGACAGCACAGGCCTGCGACAAGAACGGTTCGAGTGGCATGGGGTCCGGGCAACCAAGAGCGGCGCAAACATCGCGTAGCGTCGATTTTGGACCGGGATAGAGCGCGCGCTTGTCCATACTGACCAGACCCCTCTCGGTCGAGATGCGACCACGGGACAGCTTTGCGGATCGCTCGAAGATACGGGGCGCTTCCAGTGTCTCTGTGGCAGACAAAAGACGCGCAACGCTCATGTCAGCCTTCCGCTGGAAAGGACAGGATGCAGCGGTGACCCGCGGGCAATGCCCCATCAGGGTTTGGCAGTTCGAGCTCAACGCCAAACGTGCCGGACGCGGCATCGAAGACCTGATCGAAGGCAATGACGCGTGCTTCGAATGTCTCGGTAATCGGGGCGGCAGGCGCAATTGTTGCACGCATGCCGTTGATGATTTCGGGGTAAAGCTCGACCGGCAGGAAGGCTTCGATCAACAACGGATCCAGTTTCACGATCGTCACGATGGATCCGTTTGACGCGACAAACTCGCCGCCGGATAGATTGCGGGTAAGGATGACGCCGTCGATGGGGCTTTTGATGGTACGCTGGGCAAGTTGCTGCCGCGCGCGCGCCAGTTCCTGCTGGGCGATATCGCGATCAAGGTTGGCCTGGGCCAGCAATGCCTCTGCCGCAACCAATTCCGCCTCGGCTTCCTGTAGCTGCTCGGCCGAGGCCACGTTGCGATCGACCAGAGTTTTGATCCGCTCGCGCTGAAGCTGGATCAACTCCAGTCGCGCGGTCTGAGCTTCAATGGCCACCGTGTTGTTTGCGCGCGTCTCAAGCAAGCCAATCGTGGCCATTTCGACGCTGCTTTCCAGTTCGGCAATGACTTGCCCGCGCGAGACAGCCTCGCCCCGCCGGACCTTTACCTCGGCCAGAATTCCGGCGACCGGAGCGCCAACGTCAATCACGCTGGCGGGATCCATGACGCAGTCAAACGTCTCTCCGCCCAGCCCTTCGGCTATTGCAGGGACGGCCGACAGCCCCAGCAGCGACGAGATCACGAGAAAGGCAAAACGCATGTATGACTCCGGTCAGATGACGTGGTGAAACTAGCCTATTCAAGCTGGCCTGAAAACGCCATCAAATCACCCAGTTCGCGGTCTTGTTTCATCAGATCGCGGCGGGCCTGCGCATGCGTCGCCTCGGTAACACGCTGGCGGTTGCGGATGACGCTGCCGATTGCCCGGGTGCCGAGAAATAGCGAGAGCACATAAGCAAGCCGTCTCGCCCCTGCAGCATCAGGTCCTTGCATCAGATCATCCTCAAGACTGAGGTAGGCTTCGTTCCAGCCTGGCTCGCCCTGTCGGCCGCAACGCCCCTCCAGCTGCCGGTCGACACGGCGACTGTCATGGCGTTCGGTCAGGATAACGGTCAGACCGCCCAACGCAGCGACACCTTCACCCAGTTTGATGTCAGTGCCCCGACCGGCCATGTTCGTCGCCACAGTGATCGCGCCACGCTGTCCGGCCAATGACACAATCGCTGCTTCATCCGCGTCCTGATCCGCCGACAGGGTCTGATGTGGCAGACCCGCCTCGGTCAGGCGCTTGCTGGCTTCCTGAGACGCAAGGATCGAGCGTGTGCCGATCAGCACAGGCTGCCCCTTTGCGTGAAGCTGTGCAACACGCTTGGCAATCGCACGCCATTTGGCATCTGCAGTCCGGAAGACACGGTCACGTTTGCTGCGCCGGATGTCGCGCTTGTTTGTCGGGATCTTGGCCACGGCGAGCTTGTAGACAGTCCACAACTCCCATGCGGCATCCTGCGCTGTGCCGGTCATTCCGCCAATGCGCGCATAACGCCGGAAAAAGCGTTGGTATGTCATCCGCGAGAGTGTTTCGTTCGTCGGCGAAATCTCGAGACCTTCCTTCAGTTCGACCATTTGGTGCAAACCGTCCGACCATGTGCGGTCGGGCATGGTGCGCCCTGTGTTTTCATCGACGATCTGCACCTTGTCATCCTTGACGATATAATGGTCGCCCAAATGAAACAGATAGAGCGCATTCAGCGCCTGCTGCACAGTGTGATCGCGGATCACTGGGATCGAGAATGTATCGGTCCGGCCCTCGGTGAGTTCTTCGAGATAGTCATATCCCGCCTCGAGTATCTCGACCCGTTTGATCCCGCGCGGCAGTTTGAAGTGCAGGTTTTCGACCAGTCTTTTGGCGACTTCCATCCCGCTTTCAAACACCTCGTTGGGCATTCCGCCTTCCAATGCCGCCGCGCCCGAGATGATCAGTGGCGTCCGCGCCTCGTCGATCAGGACGCTGTCGGCCTCATCAATGATCGCGAAGGGCAGCCCCTGCATCCGCAAGGGTTCGGTCGGGCCACCATCGGGGATCAGCCGGTCGACCTTGCGGCGCAGATTGCCCGGCGCACGACGTAGAATCGCACGGTCCCGCAGATAGTCAAAGGCCAGTTCCTTGTTTGTGCCGTAGACGATTTCTTGCAGATAGGCCAACTGGCGGGTCGGCCCGTCCTGCCCTTCAAGAACAGTCGCCCGTGTCAGACCCAGAAAATCATAGAGCGGGCCGGTTTCCTCGGCGTCGCGCTCGGCTAGATAGTCGTTAACGGTCATCACATGGACCTGACGGCCTGACAAGGCGACAGTCGCAACAGCAAGTGTTGCGCAAAGTGTCTTGCCCTCGCCGGTCCGCATCTCGGCAATCTGGCCCTTGAGCATCGACCATGCCCCGAGGATCTGGACGTCGTAGTGACGCTTGCCAAGCACCCGCGTTGCGACTTCGCGGATCAGGGCAAAGGATTCCCCTGCCGCAGCGGTCGGCAACTTCTGGCCGCGCAGGCTTTGGCGAAGATTAACGCGGACCCCGCGGACACAGGCCTTGAGTTCGGCGTCGCTCATCGCGGCAAAGCGTTTCTCGTGGCGGCGGACGGCCCAGAGGATTGGCCGCAGCATCAGCGCCCTGCCACGCGCCCCCTGCGCGATATAGGCACCCTGCAACCACGCCCAAGCGCGATCCAGCTCTGTCTCGTCCCGATCCGCCGCTTCGGCGTAATCGACGATGCGCGGTAGCCTCAGGCGACGGGCCGGTTTGCTGACCCAAAGATCAGACACGGAACTGCCTCAGGAAAAGCTGTCGGAGACCACGATAGAGCCTGTACCCGATTGGTTCGAAGCCGTGATCGAATTTCACAAGCGCACGTGCTCCGACGCGGGTGACAGGCATGGGATCAATCGTTGCAATCTCGAACTGGAAGACGCTCTGAAGCGTTGAAAGCTCGCTGCGGCCGGTCGGGTCAAGAACGATATCGCCACCGGCTTGCGTTGACAGTGCCAGCGACGGAACCGTGTCCTGCGATTGCGGCACTTCGACGACCAGCCGCCCCGGCACTTCGGTGCCGATGGCATCCTGAAACATGATCTGCACATTCTCGGTCCGGTTGCGCACAATCTCGGCCTGCCCTTGCGGAATGGCCACGCGCAGGCGCATGTCGTCATCACCGATCAGATAGCCCAGCACCTCGCCCTGCCGCACAAGACGGCCCGCCATGCTTTCGGCGTCAGGCACAACGACGAGACCCTCGGCCTTTGCCTGCACAACAAGGTCCTGCTGTCGCTGGCGCAGACTGGCAAGCTGGTCTTCGATCAGTCCAACGCGATCGCGGAGCAACTGCGCCTGCACCTGATCAACAAGCAGGATCGCTCGAAGGCGCAGCTGGGCTTCGCGCAACTGGCTTTCGAGAATGGTAATCCTGTTTTCAAGTACCGGATCCTGCATCGTCACGACGGGTGTTCCGGGCTGCGCCGGAGCTCCTGTCGGCAGGTTGACCTCCGATACAAAACCCTCAGTGCCCGCCCGGACGATGGCGTTCTGATCCAGCCAAACCACACCATGCGCAACTGTTGCATAGGGCGCGGGCAAACTGAAAAGCAAAGCCGCCACACCCGAGAATGCGGCAAAGACAGCAGCCATTGCACGCCCGCGTTTCAGCCGCAGCTCGGGGCTGGTCACCATATACTTGATGCCCTTGAAAAGCGGCTGCACAAAGGTGTTGAACAGTGCCCAGAGCGCCAGAATAACGCCGATGAAAAAGAACTTTGACGCCACAAAAAGCGCAATCGCGAAGCTGATGAACATCCGGTAGATGAATGCGGCGATTGCATAGGTGAAAAGCCACTTGCGTTCACCCTTTGCGGTCACCCCGTCAGGCACGTCCTTGACCCGAAAGACGTAGGTGCGGATCAGATAGAAGATATAGGCATTCGACCGCTGCCCCAGATTGGGGATTTCGATCAGATCGGAAAAGACAAAGTAGCCGTCAAAGCGCAACAGCGGGTTGCCGTTGAACAAGAGCGTCGAGATCCCCCCGATCAGCATGACGTTGAAGGCAAAGGCGCGGACCAGCCCCGGTTCGACGTTGAGCCAGACAATCAGGGCAAGTGCAGCAAGCGCCGTTTCGACCATGATGCCCGCACCACCAACAACGGCGCGCCGCCATTTGCTGTCAAACGCGGCCGATGACGACGCATCCACATAAGGCACCGGAATGAAAACAAGGAACATGACCCCGATTTCATGGACTTCGCCGCCCCAGACCTTTGCCGCATATCCGTGGCCAAGTTCATGGAGTGCTTTCACAAAGGGATAAGCGAGCGCGATCAGAAGCAGGTTCTCTGCGGCCAGCACCTGATCCACAAACCCTTCTGTCAGAACGTTCCAGTTCAATGCGGCCAGACCGATGCCTGACAGGACGAGTGTCAGCCATGCGACAAAGCCCGCGGGCGTGAAGAGAAACCTGACGAGATGGACGGTCGCACCCAGAAACGGGTCGGGATCAAAAAGCGGCAGGCGCAGGGCCATCGGGTTCTTGATCCGTGCGATCATCGTCTGCCGTTCTTGCTTGGCATGACGGCGACCGATTTCCTCCATGTCGGGGGGCAGGTCACTGGCGATCAGGTCTGACCGGTGCAGCTGGCTCATCAACCGGATGGTTTCCGACTGCGTCGGCGGATCGTCCTCGAAGCGACGGCAAGCGGCTTCCCATATCTGGTGCATCGTCCGCTGGCCGTTCATCAGCGCGATGATGTAATTCGCCGCAGGCGTAATCCGGTGATACTTGCCACTATGCTGGTCTTGCAGCACGAACCACGTGTCGCCCCGATACCGCTGCCGGTGCACTTCCACATGTCCGCGCAGCCGCGGCTTAAGAGGGGCAACGCGGTACCAGTCAGATGAGAGCAGCGCGCGGTTCATTGCGTCACCTCTAGCTCGGGATCCAGCGCCAAAGCGCGATCCGCGCCCAGTCGACAAGAGGCTTGGTCCAGATCGCAATCAATCGGCGTTCCTCGACCTCGATCCGCGCCGCGCCCTGCATCCCCGGCCGCAAGGCCACAACATCACCCTGAAAGCGCGCCTCGACCTCAAAGGTTGTGGCACCCTCGGCATAGGTTGCAACGGGGGTGATCTTTTCTATGGCGACAGTGAAGGTCTGGTCAGGCAGCGCGGTCACCCGCAAGGCACCAGTCTGCCCGGGTTTCAGATCCGCGATCTGTCGTTCGTCAACCTGCAGGATCACACGGTAGGCGTCCGCCGGTGCAATCGTCAGCAGCGCCTCACCGCGCGAGACGGCCGATCCAATGGATTGACTGAGATCGCCCGACACCACGAGACCGTCAAAAGGTGCAACCAGTCGGGTGCGGCTTAGCTGTTCATCGAGCAACCCGATCTCGGCATCTGCCTGATCGATGAGCGTCTGGCGGATGTTCATCTCGGCCCTGTCGCGGGCCGCAACCGCACGATCGAATTCGATCTGCTGGCGCTGGCGCTGGTTGACCAGACGCAGCCTTTCAAGGCTGAGGTCACGGTCGTCGAGTTGCACCAGAAGATCGCCTTCGGCGACAAGATCGCCTGCACGCACAGGTGCGGCCGCGATAAACGCATCAAAGCCCGGTACGATTGCGCGCTCGACCGTCCCGACAACACGCGCCTCGGCGCCGACCTCATATGTGCTGCGCGCAAACCAGAAAAAGACGGTGGCGGCAATGAGGGTCGCCATGATCAGCTTGCGCACCAGATGTGACGGCCCGAGAAGCCGTTTGATCTGCCCCAGCAGGCTGTCACCCATCTTGGTGATCAGCCAGCGATCATTGCGGCGTTTTTCGTCAAGGATTGGCGCAAGGACCGTCGTAACGGCCTCAAGCACGTCCAACTGGCGTTCGTCGAAAGGAAGTTCCTTTGGCCTTTCAAACGTCAGCGCACCGATAAACGCGCCGTTCGAATAAAGCGGGACAGTATAGACATGCCCTGCACCATGATCGCGGGCGAGGGCTGCGGCGGCATGGGTCGCAAAGACCACCTCTGCATCATCGTCCGGCCAGAGCACCGCAGCACGCTGGTCAATCGCCTCATCCATCGCGGCATTCAGTCGCCCGACAAGTTCCATCCGCTTGGAGAACTGCGCCTGATGCGAGATAGCGCGGACACGGCTGCGCCTGAAACGCCGCATACCGAGCGATACGCGATCACATTCAAAGCGGGTGGCGAGGTCCGTGACAGCAGCGCTGGCGGCCGCCATGAATTCCTCGCGTTCCGCCACCACGATGATCGTATTCAATGCCTCGACAGCGGCCGAGTAGCGGATTTCCTCTTTCTGGTGCTCTTCTTCGCGCAGCACGTCGCGCAGCCATGCCGCACCCCATTGCAGGCGGCGCATGGCCCAACGCATGTCGGTCTGTTTGACGGGGCGCATCTCGATGACGACAACGCCCACCGGCACATCCCGCACGATCAATGGGGCCGCAGCGGCCATCGGGCTATTTGCAGCAGGGCCATCGGGTCCCGGCATCTCGCCTTTTGCGACCGGGCGCCCGTTTTCGACGGCTGCTTGCGCGGCTTCGACCGTCAGCGCCGACCCTACGCGGTTGCGTGGGCTGCTGCCGATCGGTGTCAGTTGACGCGATGGCTGGTCATAGCGAAATGCAAAAAGTGCGAGCGGCTGGACGCCGGCATGTTCGTCCATCTGGGCATGCATCAGCTCGACCCAGCTTTGCCCCTGTTTTCGGATGTCGCCCTGCTCTGCAAGGGCGCGCCAGAGTGCCGCCTGTCCGGTCGGCACAGAGGCAAGTTTTTCGGCATCGGTTGTCTGCGTCTGAATCAGGGGGTCCTGATTTTCAGCTGTCATTTGCCTTCGTCCGTCTTCAGAACGCCGTGCCGCGCTTCGTATTCGGCAAGGACTTTTGTCAGGATCGTGTTCAGCCGCTTGGCCGCATAAGGTGTCAGGATCATCCGGTTGGTGAGGTCAACCTTCACTTCGCTGTCACTGGCAAGGTTCCACGACCGGTGGGTGCCAAAGAACAGTTCGACCTGTTCGCGCGTCCCCTGAATATTGACCACATTGGCAAAGCCTGTGGTCATATTGCTGTCATTCCATTGGATACCGGCCCGGTGCTGCCCCGGTTCGAGGGCGGGATTCATCCCGCCCTGTTTGCTTGCGTCATCGGCCATAGGACCCGCCTGTCTTACTGGTTTTCATCCCGCGTTGAACGGAATGGCATCGCGACAGCCGCAACCCCGTTCGAGGCAACTGTTGCTTCTAGCAACCAATCATCCTCGATTTCATCTGCCTCTTCAACCGGATCGGTGACACGATCGCTTTGGCCGTTGGGGTTGTCCTCGATGTCGTCAATGATCCAGACGCCACCGAATTCATCGACATAGGCAAAAAGCTCGCCGTCGCTGTCGAAGAGTTGCAGCACAGTCTTGGCCGTTCCGGTATCTTGCGGTGTTGGCGCATTGACCTGCGAGAACTCACCCGTGTCATCGTCGTAGACATAGGTCAGTGCCGGACCGTTCAGTGTCATACCATTGATTTCGGCAAAGCCGTTCTGGCCGACCGTAATCCCGACCGTGTCGGTCGGGAAGCTGCTGATGATGTCCTTGGTCGGACGGTCAGCACCGGTATCGGCGGTGATGGGCACGTTGATCGTTGTCTCGTCACCTGCATAGAGACCTGTCACACCAGCAAGCGTCGGCACATAGCCGTAGTCATCAAGCGGGCTGTTTGCCAGACGGTCCCCGACAGGGATCGGATCAGGCGACAGGATCACGCCGTCATCGACCGTGCCGCGTCCGCTCAGGATGCCAGGTCCGGCCTGCTTGCGGAACTCGTCAAGGTTGACCGGGTTGTTGATGTCATTGTTGACAAGACCCAGCTCACCATAGGGTTCACCAGCGACCGACACCGGAATGCCGTTCAGGACAAGCACCGGATCCACATCCGCGGCCCGTGTGCGGTCGACACCATCGGCTGCAGCAACCCGCAGGATGAAAGTCTCGAGCGTCAGAGCGTAGGTATCGATAACGGTTGGCGCACCCGCGTTACGGTAAGGCACGAAGTACTCGTTGAAGTCACCGTTCCAGTCGACCAGGCGGTCGCCCGAGGTGTTGGCGATCATGAAGTCACGGCCAGCGCCACCAAAGATGAAGTCTTCATAGCTGATGTCTTCATCCGGCACGTTGTTCAGACCAGCGATCAGTGACTCGTCCACATCCAGCGTGGCAGGGTCATCAATGCCAACCGATGTCAGGTCGTCATCGCCGTTGATCAGGTCGTTACCGTAACCACCGTAGATCGAGTCGCGGCCTGTACCACCAAACAGGATGTCGTTGCCGATCGAACCGAAGATCCGGTCATCACCATCCGACACATATCCGTTCTCGGAGCGCGCATCCAACTGACCCTCGGTATGGTCGAAGTTGAGGAAGAACGGATTGTTGCCCTCCTCGAATGTGACCTCGTTGGCCGCGTTGAAGGTGATCGCACCGCGCGGCAGGCTTTGATCCAGCAGCGGCAGGAAGACCAGATGCACAGCGGGCGATTCAACGCCGGCAAACTCTGTCTCGTTGACCGCGGCAGTGGTGCCCGGGTTGAACGGGGTGTCAAAGCTGATGATATTGCCCAGATGGTCTTGCGGGTTTGCCTCAAGCGGCAGCGCTTCCGCACCCGAGATCGCATCCGAACCGACGCCGCCATGCAGGAAGTCAGACCCCCAGCCGCCGAAGATGATGTCGGAGGCATCGGTCGCATTCCAGTACTGGTCGTTGGGATTGTCCGGGTTGGTCGAGAACGGAGTCAGGTTCACCGACTTCACCAGCAAGCCGTCACGGTCGACGATCGTCCGCAATGCGTCTTGGTCGTCAGCAATGAGCAGGACATCCACCGCGTCAAGGGCATCGATACCGAAGAGGGACTCGCCGAATTCGGTCGAATTGCGGCTGGTCATGATCCGGCCATCGTCACCGATGACACCATCGACACCCGTACCACCGGAGATCCAGTCGTTACCGGTACCGCCGATGATATCGTCGCTTTGCGCGTCGCCGAACAGTACGTCATCGCCCAACTGGCCGTAGATCGTGTCGTCGCCGCCTTCACCGTGGACTTCGTCGGCTGCGCCCTGATCGGTTGCCGCAGCAACCGGATCGATATCGACCCCGCCTTCGGTATAGTCGAGCAGATCGACACCGCGTGGGACAATCTTGACGTCCCCGTAGATGTCATAGGCGAACTGCAGATATGCACCCGAAGACACGCCGTTGATCCCCACCAAACGGTAGATGTTGGCGTTATCGCCGGCGATCACATCGTTGTCGCGACCGTAGGCTTCGGCACTGTCGTCGCCCAGCTCGTTCCGGCTGACATCGGTACCTGCGCCGCCGAACAGCATATCCTTGCCGTCAAAGCGCATCTCGCGGGTTGTCAGACCGTAATGCTCGGAAGAACCACCGATGATGTCGTCACGGCCAAGGTTGCCGAAGACGGTATCGGCACCGCCGTTACCTTCAATGTAGTCGTCGCCGTCACGGCCGACGCCATTGTAGTCTTCCATCGAGGCATTGATGACCAAGAGGCCCTCAGCATCGCGATAGGCACCGACTGCAGCACCCTGGAAGGCATCCGCGATTCCATCCTGGTTAAAGTCGATCGTGCCATCACCCTGAATAACGTCGTCACCCAGTTGACCGAAGATCATGTCGTCTTCGGAACCACCGGCGATGTGGTCATCGCCATAGATGCTGGCCGATGCGCCGACCTCGTGGTCGAACAGCGTGATCGCACGTTGTGTTGTGCCATCGACGTTGATCTGCGCCTGATCAGTGACCAACAACTGGCCGTCGTTCACGTCACCCTGATCGGCATGGACGTTCGTGCCGTAGATCTGCGTACCCGACAGGACGCGCATCCGCGTGTCGATCAGGTTATGCGTCCGCAGGATCGCGCCGTTGTCGCCGAGGACTACATCGTCGCCCGCGCCACCGTCGAGGGCATCGCCCGCGTCGGCACCGCCTGCCACGTTGTGACCACCGATGATGTCATCATCGCCTGCGCCACCAAAGATCGTATCGGCACCTTGCTGACCCATGATGAAGTCATCACCGGCACCGCCGAAGATCGTGTCGTCTCCACCGGCATCCGCACCGGTGATCCCGATCGAAGTCGCTGTGATCGCCTCATCGGTCAGGTTGTCCAGTGGCAATGTGCTCAGATCGATTGTGCCTGTGACCTCCAGATGGTCACCTGCAATCACGTCCTGTCCGCCCAGTGCATAGATCAGATCACCGGCTGTGCCGCCGATAATCAGATCGTTGCCTGCGCCGGACTGGATGGTGTCGCTGCCGCCTTCAAGCAGATCAATCGAGCGGACCAGCGACGGGAAGTTCGTGCCGCTGACAGGGTTGTGGAACTGCATCTCGCCGTGATCACCGAGCAGGATGTTCGACTTGTCAAAGACCGCCGGACCATCGCCCGCGTTGGCTTTGATATCGTCGCCACCGGCACCGCCGAGGATGATATCCGCGCCCAGACCGGTGTTGATGATATCCGCGTCACCGATCGCAGCATCGATTGTTGCAAGCGACGCAAGGCTGATCGGCAGACCGTTGTCGGCCAGCGCCTCGTCCGACGTACCGATCAGGCGGCCATTGTCACCAAAGACGATGTTGTCGCCGTTGCCGCCGGTCAGCGTATCGCTGCCGAAGCCACCGATGACGATATCCGCGCCATTGCCCGACGTGATTGTATCTGCACCACCGATGCCGGTGTCTGTGCTTTCGATCCGCAAGGCAATCGGCTGTGGGGTCGTCTCGACCGGGCGGTCGAAGGTTGCACGACCGTGATCCCCGAAGAGGATATCCGCCGCATCAAGACCGCCGCCGACTGTGGTGTTGATCTCGTCGTCGCCTGCGCCGCCCAGAATGATGGCTGCGCCGGTTCCGATATTGATCTCGTCCCTCGTACCGATGGTGGCTGCCATCGACTGCACCAGCGCGAGGCTGATCAGCGCCGAACCGACAGGTGCGTCGGCAAAGCCGGAGAGATAACCATTGTCACCGAAGATAATGTCGTTTCCGCCGGTACCGCTGATTGTGTCGCTGCCGTCGCCGCCAACAACGATGTCACCCGCGCTGCCGGTCGTGATCACGTCATCACCACCGAAAGAGGTGAACAGCGAACGCGCGGCCAGAACGACCGGCACGACATCACCGTCAACCGCGACACGGAAGGCGATCTGCGCGTGATCGCCAAAGATCACGTCAGGTCCCGTGCTGCCATTTACTGCAGCGATGGTATCTCCGCCAACACCACCGACGATGTAGTCGGTGTCGGTACCGGCTGTGATATCATCAGCGTCACCGAGCGATGCATCGGTGCTGACAATTGTTTTCAGCGTGAGCTCAAGATCACCCATGCCTGCACCCGAGCCATAGCCGGTGATCAGACCGTGGTCACCGATGATGACGTTTGTGCCGTCGCCAAGATTGATTGTGTCGACCCCGGCGCCGCCAAGCGCCACATCATTGCCGTCTTGGGCGTAGATCTCGTCACCGCTACCGATGCTTGGTGCGAGGGTCCGGATCAGATCAATCGAGCTGTTGTCGCGGTCGGACATTGTCCAATCAACCAGACCGTTGTCGCCGATCCCGATGTTATCGCCGCTGCCAAGGTTGATGTAGTCTGCGCCAGCACCACCGATCACGATATCGCTGCCACCGTTGCCAAAGATGCGGTCCGCATCGCCGGCACCAAAATCGGTGCTTTCCACGCGGGCATAGTCGCCGGTCGAGGTGATCCGCAGCGTGCCGGGCACCTGCCAGACAAGACCGTGGTCGCCCAGAATGATATCGCGTCCGGCACCGCCGGTGATTTCATCGCGCCCACCTGCACGGGTATCCGCGCTGAGATACTGCGGCATGTCGTTGACAAAGCTGACCTCGACGAGACCACGGGTCACCAGATCGATGCTGAAGCCGTTGTCGCCGTAGATGATGTCATCGCCACCCAATGCGTCGATGGTGTCATCTCCGCCACCGCCTGCGATGTGATCGCGCCCGCCGGAACCGGTGATGTTGTCGTTGCCGATACCGCCGTAGATCACGACACCCAGATCGTCGGCCCCAAGGCCCGCACCGGATGCGTCGATGGTATCGCCGTGATCCTCGGGTGCGCCAACCGCATTGAAGTTGAACGCGTTGCCGTTCGATGCGCCGCCTTCGTAGTTGTAGCGGCGGCCATCGGCATCCGTGTCACCGTAAAGTGCAAGGATGGTCCGTTCGCCGTTCTGACCGATGCTCAACTCATTGACAGTGATCGTATCAGCACCGCCGCCACCGTGGATCAGTGTGATCGGCAGGTTTACGACACCGTCAGCCGGGTTGTTGTAATCCGAGCTGATGTTGGTGCCGTCGATGGTGAATGTATCGTCTTCGCGGCCCAGCATCACTTCGATGATTTCAACCGTCGAGATCGAGATGCCCTTGTTGAACTCAAGATCAGGCAAGCCATCACCCTGCGGGATGGTCACGATACCGGTGCCCATACCCAGACCATCAATCTGCGTGCGGCCATCGGCGGTGTTATACATCCGGCCACTGTCAGCGATCTTCGAGTCATCGTTGAAGATGTTCACGCGGTCGTTCTGAACCAGTTCGTCGGTCGCAACCGTGACTTCGAACGGTCCGGGATCGCTTTCTGTGGCCAGCATGATAGCTGCCTGCAGTTCGCGGCCGGTTGTCGGACCACCGTCGATGATCAGCGGACCGCGGATCTCGCCCGTGCGATGTGCACCGTTATCGAAGGTTTTGGTGACGCGGTCGAGCGCGGTCGGCGTAAAGGCCTGATCGGCTTCGAGCGTGACAGTCACTTCTTCGAACCAGTTGGTTTCGTCGAAGGTGACCTGTGCCACGATGACCGAGATTGTCGCATTCACGTTCTCTTCGGCAACAACAGGCTGACCAGCCGAGAGCGTGATGGTCGAACCATCCTCTGAAATCTCGCCAATCGCGTAAGGTGCGTTGTTGTTGGCCGTGCCGGTGATGTCCATCACGGTGCCCGAAATGAAGCCCTGATCGCGGAAGCTGAGGCCATCGGTACGGACGATTGTGTCCGGACCATCGGGGTTGCTGATGAAGGTCAGCGGGATAGCCACAGCGTTGATCAGAACAACCTCTTGCACGCGGTCGCCATCTGGCACCGCACGGGTCTGGCCGTCATCAATGATGTTGATGGTCACTGGCGCTGTCGGCGCGGCGGTCAGTCGGATCGTGTAGCTGTCAACTTCACCCGGTGCGTCGACGATCAGCGTGGTGCCGTCGGTTTCGCGGACCACCAGACCGGCACTGTCACCATCGGCAACAGTGACACGCAGTTCGGCCGCTTCGGCATCGGCATAGACTTCGCCTGTGCTGGATGTGACCGAGTGTGTCACAATCACGCGTTCTTCATTCTCGACAGTGCTGTCGGCTACCGCAACGACGGTAACTGTGACCGGCTGGTTCCATGTGGTGCTGTCGAAGGTCAGCGAGGTAACCTGCGTGCCATCCACAAAGTAGAGCAGATCGGACGAGTTGCTGTCATCGCTGAGCGTGACGGTAACCGTTTCCAGTTCAGCAGGCTGACGGGTCAGAACGACGTCGTATGTATCGGTCATCGCCGTATCGACGGTGATCGTTGCCTCTTCAGGTGGGTTGACGCCCTCGACGTAGTCGGGGTTGTCATATGTGTAAGACCCACCCTCAAGCACGAAGGTATCCGCGCCGCTTTCCGTCAGCTTGACCGCTGGCAGATCGTTGTCGTCAACATTGACGATGAGGTTGGCCACTTTCGCACCGTCGATTGCGGTGTTGTTGCTGTCGACCGCATGGCTGACCAGCACGATGCGTGCGCCTTCCTGTGCGGCATCATCAATCGCACGCAGGTCCACGGTCTGGGCATCACCCCAGTTGGAGCTGTCAAACCGCAGGACGATACCGTCAGTGAATTCACCACTTCCGGTCCGCATTTCGATGGTCGATGCCTCGCGGCCTGTGACCATCGCGCCATCGACAACACCTGTCGGGCTGTAGACGTCGCTGGCAAAGGTCCGGTCAACGGTCAGAGTCCGCCCGTCTTCGGACACCGAGACGATCTCGTAGTGACCAGAATTGTCGCCAGCCCCCGTCAGGGTGATCCCCTGCCAGTCGCCGAAGCCGTCTGTGATCCACGAACCACCATCGCGGGTGATCGTGTTCCCAGTAAGGGTCAGCGTGGCGTTCTCGTCCATCGCCGGCACATCAAGACGGCGGTCCTGACGCGACGCGATCCCTGCGGAGATGGTCACAAAGACCACGGTATCCGGCGACGGGATTGTGTCGCTGGCCATTTCGACGGTGTAGCTGTCAACCAGACCGTTCTCGTCAACCAAGGTGCCTGCGCCAGTCGGCTTGATGACCACAGCGCCCTGTTCGGCATCCGCAACAGTCGGTGTCAGACCACCCAGCAGGGTGGTGACATAATCGGTATCGTCAGAGTCCGCACGATGGGTCACACCTGCAGAACGGCCCTGCAGATCAGCCGCATAGACCTGATCATTCACGTCTCCACTGATGTTGAACGTGTCTGAGCCAAGACCGCCGATGATGTTCGTGACGGTTCCGCTTGCAGTGGACTGCACATAGAAGGTGTCGTCACCTTCGAGACCATCGACCTCGATCGCCTCTTCGGTGTTGCTGATCCGGATATTCAGACCGGCACCAAAGACACCATCTTCGGTGACAACGAAGACGTCGTCGCCCTCGGTACCAAGCACCGTGACCGTGTCGAAGCCTGCGCCGCCGTCGATATCGACAGGCGCGTTGATGTTGTACTGGATGCTGTCATCGCCGGCACCCGCCAGCAGTTTGACATTACCCTGTCCGGGATCGCCCAAGACTTCGGTATCCAGCAGGAAGGCGCGGACGATGAAGTTGTCGTTGCCATCCTCGCCCTCGAGGCGCAGCTCGCCACGGTTGGCGTAGACGGTGAACTGGTCGTTGCCTTCGCCGCCAACAGCGGTTGTCGCATAGCTGATACCGTTGGACAGGTATCCGCGCGTTGTGAGAAGCGTGGCAATACTATCGCCCTGGGCGATGCCGTTCGAGACCAGGCCATTGCCGTCGTCATACTGCCCGCCAAAGACCGGCTGCGACCCGAAGATCTGGCCGAACTGGAAGCGGTCGTCGCCAAGGCCACCGTCCATGGTCATGATCGTGGCGTTGTCGTCCGAGATGAAGACGTCGTTGCCAGCCAGACCGATCAGGCTGAGGCGTCCGTTGAGACTGCGGTCATAGTCGATCCGTTCGACGGTCACCGGACGACCTGCTTCAAGACCGATGATCTGATCCTCTGTCCCGTGCAGCAGGGCCACAAAGTTGGCGCGGCTGAGGAAGACGTCATTCTCGGTGGTACCAAGCACTTCGAGTGTATCGACGCCATTGGCGGGCGAAGTCTCGGTCGCGCTGGCAATCTCGATCCGGTAATCCGCACCGGCGGTGATCGACCCCCACGTCTGGATCATCAGGTCGTCGGCATTGTCCCCGCCGTCGATGATCAGCTTGTCGCCATTCGCATGGGAGGCGAGACGCACAACCTCGATCCGGTCGGAACCGGTGTTCCCGAAGAGGGTCAGCTCGCCCGTGACGGCGCGGTTCTCGTAGATCTGGATAAAGTCGTCGCCTGCACCTGTATCGATCAGCATCACTGGGGCTTGCAGTTCGAGATCGGTCAGGTTGATCGTGTCGGACCCTTCACCCGTCTTGATGTCAATGCGCTGGCCGGCAGTGATGCTGCCGGTCACAGTGATGACGTCACGCTCGTCAACACCTTCGGGGTGAGCGACGAGACCTGCATCGGTGTCGATCATGACGTTTCTGCCTGCGGTGACACTACCGGCGATTGTTACATCGCCTCCATCGTCATCGTAGCGGGTCGGATCATTGGTGATGACCGGATCGCCAACAGCCGAGAGCGTCGCGACATCGGTGTAGACATTGACGTCATTGCTCGCGTTGATGAGCGCCGTATCTTCGATGACCACATGGTCGCCAGCCCAGATATTGACGTTACCCGCTGTTGCGGTGACCGAAACACCAGCGTGAACGGTCACGGTATCGTAGTTGTTGTTGTAGTCGTCGACGTTCTGCGGGAAGGCAGCCAATGCGGCAGCTTTGGCAGCATCGGCCGCTTCAATTTCCGCAGGCGTTGTGCGCGGACCGTAGTAGTCGTTCTCGACCTCAAGGACAGCCGCATCATAGGCCGCCTGATCAGCATAGACGCTCTCATTGGCAACGATATTGATGTTCCCGTTGGTCGAAACGATGTTCTCTTTCACATCGATCGGGCTGGTCGCCGTCAGGAAGAAGTCCGATGCCACGCTGAACGAGACTGCCGAATTGTCCTCGGTCTCTGCGCGGATGGCACCGTCGTTGAACAGGAAGGCCGAACCCGTCGTCGAGATACCCTGCAACGAACCGATGTTGGTATAGATCCGCTTGTTGCGTTCACCGATATCCTTGTTTGCCGTCAGGAACGCGCGACCACCGGTAATGTTGGACGTGCCGACCGGTGCGCCGTTCAGGATGCGGCCTGCAATGGACGTGATGAAGGCCGTAAAGTCGGCGCCGGTTCCGATCTGGTAGATGATCAGATCATCGTCAGGGTCTGTTTCGCCATCCACTTCGATAATCCGGATATTGCCCAGCTGTGCCGAAGCATTCAGGACACCACCGTTCGTATCGATGCGCATGTTCTGGCTCAGCGCGCCGATCAGACCCGCACGGGCGATCAGCTCGATGTTGTAGCCTTCTACAGCCGAGTCGAAGATGTTGCTCGCATTGACGCCCGCATCGAACATGTTCGCTTCAGAGGTCAGGCGGACAAAGGTCCCCGCGCCACCGGTCGAGGTGACATCGTTGATGACCATGTCGCCGTCTTCAACGACATAGATGTTCGCCCCCGCGTTCAGGATCAGCTGGCCGTCGTCGCTGTCACGTGCCTCGACTTCGAGGTCGTTATCGCTCGCACCGATGCTGCCGGTCGCTGTCAGGATGATGTTATCAGCTTCGATGTTGACAAGATTGTTGTTCAGGCCGTCCAGAATGCTACCGGCAAGGGCCTTCACATCGACGTCGCTGCTGGCCGAATAGATCGTCCCGACAAGGAAATCGCCTGTGCGTTCGGCCAGAACGATTTCGCCCTGCGTCCGAGCCGTCAGGATGCTGCCGTCCGACAGTTCCATATAGATCCGGTTCTCGGACACGGTATCGCCTGCCAAACGGCCGATCGACCCTTGGCCACCTTCCAGAATGACCGAGTCAGCCGTGATATTGGTCAGGCTTGCGTCGACATTGCTGATAATGCCATTGCCCGACTTCAGGCGCAGTTGTCCTTCTTCATCGACGGAAGCAGCCTGGACGTTGATCACGCCCAGTTTGATCTGGTTTTCCGTGCCGACAAATGTCTCGCCGACCGACTGGATGTTCAGGTTGGCGCTGGCTTCGATATCGAAGTCCTCGCGCAGCTGCACCTGAACCCCGCTCAGGACGACAAATTCGTCAAGAGTAATGGTCCGTCCCGTTTCGGCAGTCAGGCTGACAGGAACATCGAGATCATTGACCTTGTCGCGTTCAACCAGCGTGATGCTGTCAGCGGTGACCGCTGCGATCCGGTAAAGCGTTTCAGCGTCGTTGACGTTTGCCGTCGGACGCTGGTCCAGCGTTTCCTGCGGCGTATAGGCCCGTGTCGTCGACAGAAGGATCAGGTCGCCGACCTCGAACCCTTGGATATCACTGCCGCCAAGCAGATTGGTGCCAAGGAAGTTGTATTCGCCGCCGGTGCGGCTGATCGTATTGCCGCTGATGTTGGCGATGACAGGGACAGAGGCACCTCTCGGATCGTTCACAATCGCCGAGACATTTACCGTCACCGGCACCCATTCGTTCTGAGTAACGTTCAGAACCGATTTCGCGAAGGTTGTGCCAGACTGTTCGAAGAACATGGTCCGGCCATCCGCCGAGAAGCTTTCGATCACATAGTACTGTTCGTTCTCGGTGGCGTTGGCTGTGTTGCCCTGCACCTGAATGGTCTGACCGACACGGAACTGCGGCTGATCTGGCGCTTCGTCATCGATCCAGCTACCTGCGGTCCGCGTCATCGAGTTGTTCGTGATGCTGAACGTCACGCCCACAGTTTCGATTTCGGAGACGAGGAAGAAGATGTCGCTGCGTTCGGCTGCGGCGATGGTCAACTGTTCGTCGATGCTCAGAGGCTGACCCTCACGCAGAAGGATCGTGACGTCGCCTTCGGTCCGGCCAACTTTGCCGCCGACAATCAGGTCGACGCGCGCACCTTCAAGGTTCGGATCTTCGATATTGATCGTGGTGTCGACCACAGGCTTGAGCAAGCCCGAGCCCAACGCGCTCAGCAGTTCGTCTTCGGTCCAGACCTTGATACGCCCGATCAGATCGTCCTTTTCCGCCTGTGTTGTCAGGTCGAGGTATCCGGTCGGGTCCGCATGGATCATCAGATCGAGCGCTTCGGCTTCGTTCTCGGCCGTTTCAGATCCGTAGCGGGCATCCTGCTCGAGGAATTGCGCAGTGCGTGTGGTCTTCAGCGTCGAAACCTGTGTGTAGGCCTCGTAGCCGACATCCGCCAGAGCATCCGCCTCTGCCTGCGTCAGAGCAGCGTTGGCCACCAGCATTTCTGCCGCGATGGCCGCTTTCAGCAAGGTCGCGTCAATTGGCAGCGCCTGCTCGGCAAGCGCTTTGGTCACAGCTTCTGATAGGATGCCGGCGTCCGTTTCGACCAGCGAGGAATCTGCCGCCATCAATTGTGTGATGATCGACGTTCTCAGCGCCTCTTCATCACCCAGCGAAATCAGCGCAGTGCCGGCACGCAGCGCGGCAAGTCCGGCTGCATCCTCGGCATAGAGGTTGCGCCAATCCCAATAGGTCCGGTAGTCGTCGACCCTTGCGGCGTTGAGACGTGTGATCGCTTCACGCGCCTTATCACCGGCAGGACCGGAGGCGATACCGTATCCGTCCTTGTTGTCGGCATCACCCAAGAGCTGCATATCGGCCCAGACGCCATTCAGCAGCGCGTCACGTGACCGCGTATCGGCTTCCTGAATCTGGTTGCCATCCAGAAGGTCATTTTCGGCGCCTTCCAGACGCACAAGCACGTCGCCCGAGGTCGACTTGATCTTGAAGACCCTCAGATCACCGGTGTTCTGCATCAGGCTGATGTCATTGGCTGCCAAAGCGGTAACCACATCGTTGATGCCGGTGCCGGTATCAATCCGGATGCCGCTTGTGTCAGCCGCCATGTTTGCGGCGTTGAGATTGATCGCACCGATAGCGCCGTCTGCATCAAGACGGATCGAGCCGCCCTTGATCAGACCATTTGTCCCGGCACCATTCAGGATCGAGCCACCGTTGGCGCCGATCACGCCTTCACCGCGATCACCGGTCAGTATTTCGACCAGACCATCGTTGTTCGAAACGACCTGACCAAGGAAAAGGTCTCCGGTCTTCTGCTGGATCAGGATATCACCGTTGGAGGTGACATTGACCAGGCCGCCTGCCGCCTGCTTCAGCTGGACAGGGTTGAGTGCACGGCTGTCACCAGGCGTGTATGGCAACGCGGTTTCTGGGCTGATGATCCCGTAGTCACGCAAACCGACCCCGGCAAGGCCAGTGATCGTGATATTGCGGCCACCCACGACAGGCGAAAGGCCATCGGCTCCGACGCGCGAGGTCGTGATCGTGCCTTCGGATGTCAGGGTCGTATTGCCGCCCATGACTGTAACGGGGCCGTCCGCCGTGCTGACCGTATCCTGGTTCGTGATGGCGCCGCCTACGATGATGTTGGCTTGCCCGGCGTTCAGGGTAAAGGCGCCCTCACGGTTGCCCGTGAACTCGATGTCGATGATCTGGTTGGCATTGATCGTGTGATAATAGTTCGTTGTTGTGTTCTGGATCGTCGTGAACTGAACGAAGGTAGACGACTTGCCGTACCACGTTGTCGTGGTGTTATAGGCGGTCCGCTCCGGGGTGCCTGGGTCAAAGGCCACGACAACGCTGTTGTATGTATAGTCAAGCGTCGCAGTTGCCGGGTTCGCGTCGTAGTAGAAGTAGTTGGAATTCGGCAGCAGTTGCGTGCTCAGGACGGTTGTGTCCACAACCGGCATTCTTTCGACGTCAGCAATCAGGAAGTCGATACCCCACAAGGAGTTATAGGTCTTTTCCTGAATGATCTCGGTGCGGGTACCCTGACCCACAACCCAGCCATAGCGGTAGCCCGAGGTGGTTTCGTAGCCAAACTTGGTGACGATTGAATCACCGCTCAGACCAGAGGGGTTCGAACCGATGGAAGAGGAATGCAATGCGTCGACTGTTACGTCATTCCTGGGAGCGTATTTAGCCTTGTCCGCCGCAGACCACGCAGCGATGTTCAGCGTTTCAGCGGAATCGCGGGGGTCAACGCCCGAATAGCCGTCAGGATTCCAGAATACATCGTCGATCAGACCGTTCGTGATCGTGGTCTGGCCTTCGGCATCCGTCACGTACCTGGTCCAGTAGAGCGCAAGGTCGGAACCGTCATTGCGCACGCCCCGCGTCTTGTCCTTGAGGATGATGGTGCCTTCGCCTTTTTGCGAGACGTCCATCGACTCCAGCACAATATCGATGCCTTCCAGACCAGCAATGCCGTTGGTCTGCATCAGGTTGTTGATCGTGATATGCGGATAGCCCGCATGGCTTCGCAGCTTGCCTTGGCTTGTCGCGACAATCCGTCCTTCGATGTCGATCAAACCGCCTTTGGGGCTCATTGCCTTGATTGTCAGCTGGTTCAGACTGCGGTTGTAGATGCCGAAGAAGTCCGGATTGCCAAGATCGACAACCGCTTCGCCCGAGATGGACAGCAGCTTGTTGCGGATGGTGTTGTCCAACGTGAGATCGAAGTCAGATTTGCCGGCCTGAATCAGACCGTTCACGTTTACAAAGCCGCCGCGCAGCAGAATGGTGTTTGCAATCAGACCGGTAGAGATTTCCTGACCGGTGGTGTCATTGACATATGTGCTCGTGCTGCCGCCCTGCGGACCTGAAAGCCCTGCAATGCTCGCATTGGGCAGAAGCGGATCAAGAACATCCGCGTTCGCTGTGCCGTCACCAATCAATCCGCTGTTGAGGAATTTGCCATAGGGATCGCCATTGGTGTGAATGTCACCCTTGACGTCGATCGCAATCGTTCCGCCAACAAGAATGGTGAGCTCGGCGACTGTGACATTTGCCTGAATGACAACACTGACTTCGTTCTGACCCTGCGGACCGAAGATTTGCAGGTCAGCAGTCGGTGCAAAGACCTCTCCGGCAAATGTGACGATCTGGTCACCCGTCGGCAATGCTACGCCGTTCAGCGACGACGCAGCCCGGACGTTCTTGGTTACCTGCAAGATAATCGAAGGCGCCGATCCGGCACTTGTCCCGACCGTTTCGCTGGTGAAGTTCAGGTTGTTCGGAGAGTCGGTGGTCACATAGCCAAGGAAGCGCAGCGATGGCACGACATCCAGCGGACGGTTGTCTTTTGCGACCGAAACCTGGTTCTCGGCCAGAATAGCCGCGCGGACAGCGGCGATGTCTTCGTTCGATGTCACGGTAACGCCGTTGAAATCGACGCCACCATTACGTTCGGGGATGTAGATTTCGCCGAATTCCATCGAAGCGGTTGAGTCGCTGACGATGTTTACGGTGACATCCTTTGGAGCATCGAACGTCCCGGAGCCAGACAGCTGGTCGGTCAGAATGCGGATCCGGCCCGCTGCAGCAACAATGTCGTCGACGACAATGACGCGCTCTGTCCGTGCCGAGGTAATAAAGGTTCCCGCAGAGTCGCGATAGCCTTCACCGCTGGCGATCATCTGCTCTTGAATACGTTCAATCCGCTCGACGTAGGAACGCGTGAAGTCGTTATTCAGGTTCCAGGAACCGTCAGCGTTTTTGACGCCATACTTCAGAAGCTGGTTTGCAGCATCGTTCAGCTGGATCTGGCCGCTTGATGGAACCTCGCGGCTCAGTGCATCGACCCTGATCAGGAACTGGTTCGGATCAACGTCAAAGAATGTCGGCGTATAGTTGGTTGGCGCCACATAGTCTGGATCCACAGTGCCGGTCAGCGTGAGGATCAGATTTCCGTTCTGGTCTGTCGTTTCACCGATCAGAAGTTCCAGTTCACGCCGCGCGCCGGTCTTGATTAGACCGTCATTGATAATCTGCGAACGCGCATCCGACAGACCTTCGCCCGGACCGGTCGAATTATCGGTGCCGCCTGTCAGGCTGTTGATGCCGTCGGTGACAGCGGTGGTCCAGTTTGTGCCCTTTGCCATCCCGATGACCGAGGCCAGACCAAGCTCGTCCGCGTTCAGATCGATGTTGAGGAAGCTTTCAATCAAGGTCGGATCGGCGGTGGATGTCGGCGCATCGACCTTGATCAGGTTGCGCACGATGTAGATTGCCTGTGTCTCCAGATCGTCGATCGGGATCGCGGAACCGGCAAAGTTGTCGACACGGGCTTCGAGACTGCTGTCCTCGATGGTCAGGTCACGGTCGGTACCGGCCGAGAGGAACATGTCGCGGTGCGACAGCAGGTCTGCACCAGCCTTGATGTGGATCGTATTGCGCGGCTGGATGTCGATATGGGCACTACCAAGTGCGACCGTCGCGGCACCGTAGGTTTCCGAATAGGACTGAATATAGACATTGAATTTGCCCGAGGCCTCGAAGTCGAGTTCGCCCTTGGCTTCGATATCTGCGCGTTCGCCGACGATGATGTTGGCGGTGATCGGAACCGAAACACCATTTTCACGTTCGTTGAAGGTGACATAGGCACCGGCGCCGGACAGCGCTCCGGCTGTTTCCAGCCGGATCTTGTCTGAATAGGCAATTTCGTTGAATGCCCGCGCGGCCAGATCGCCTTGCGGGTCTGTTGTGTCGATATCCGTATCAGCGTCGAACGTGATCGTCGTGTTCATCTGGGCGCGTGTATCGCTGGTGGCGCTTGCGCCAGAGGCAATACCGCCCGTCTCACCCTCGATGTCGTTTGTCGAAGAGTTCGGCCGGATCAGCTTGTTGTTCGCCTTGATGTCCATTTCTCCGGCCTCTGCTTTTGCAAAGCGTCCGAATTCGACATCAACGGTTGAGTTGATGGTATTGTTGGCCGCGGCACCTGCACCGGCGATTGCGCCGTAAGATTCCGTGACGACACTTGTATCAACCTTGGAGAGCTGGCTTGCGGTCACACGCAACAGGCCCGCGACGTCAAGCTCGCCACGGTTCGTCGTGCTTGTCCCGTCGGCCATGCCCGCGCGGATCACCGCAGTGGTCGACGTCCTTGGCGCAGCAGCAGCACCCGAGGCGAGGCCATAGGCACCCGTTTCGGTGCGCGCGTCATTATCGCTAAAGCCCGCGGCAGAAACGGTCATCGTGTCGGCGGTGACATCCGTCCCCACTCCGATCAGAGCGGAAACATTCGTGTTGCTTGTTGCGTTTGCAACAGCGGCACCCACACCAATGAGCCCGACGCTCGCCGCTTTGGAGAAGCCGACCTGGCGGACATTGGAGAAGGCATTCATCGTAAAGCTGCCCGCAGTGATGGTTGCACCATTCCCCACGGTCGCCGCTACCACGTCAGTGTTCGACACTGTGACACTTGTCGAGTTCGAACCAAGCAGCAGACCGCCGCCCGAGGCCTTCGCCGTAGCATTGGCCAGATACCCGCCCGCAGGATTGGCGTCAGAACCGGCTTCGGCCACCAATGTCCCGACAGTGATGCTGCCGGTATTGCTGCCAATCTGCATACCGACGCGCGCACCGGTGTTGATCGTTGCGTCGCTCACGCCTACTGCGGCGGTCGATGCAACGGTGACCCCCTCGACGTTCGCAACAGTCTTGATCAACGACTGGGCGTTGACCTCAAGCCGGTTTGCATCCAGATCGACGCCGCCGACATTCGCCGTGACGCTATTCTGGTTTGCATCCGCACGGGTATTGATCCGCGCCACCGAACCGCTCGCTGCAAGCCCGAACGCGCCGGCCGCAACACTCAGAACCTGCACCTCTGCATCAAGATCAGCACGGTTTGTTGCTTCAACCTTAACTGTCCCTGCGACGTTGATACGATCCGCATTTCCGGTTCCGGAAATCGCGGCCAGCACGGTGCTTGTGGAGTTGATCTCGGCCAGAGCACCACCGCCCGAAAGCGCACCGCCGACCCCGATGGCTGCCGAGACCGCGGCAGCACGTGCCTCGACGTCGACTTCTGTATCGTCAGACGCAGTGATGGTCAGGTTTCCGGCCGTGACATCCGACCGGTTGACTGTGGCGGAAATCGTATTGTCGACACTGTTCTGCGCTGTCGAGACTGCCACAGCACCCGCGTAGGCCGTGACACCGGCCGCAACAGCCACCGCAGCAGAAGCGACGGTTGCATCAATCGTTGCATCGTCGCGTGCCTGAACGCTCACTGAGCCACCAGCGTTGAGGCTGGCGTTATCGACTTCGGTCATGACCGAATAGCTCGTGCTGTTGACTGCAAATGCACCCGCACCTGCGCCAGCGACACCGACAAAGCCACCTGCCAGAGCGACCGAGAAGCTGCCGACGAATGCATCGATCCGCGACATCATGTTGGCACTGACGATGATGTTATTGCTTGCCGTCAGAGAGGCGCCCGAGACGCGGGCAAAGACACCGTCATTGCTGCTCGTCTCCGAGCCGATGACGTTCTTTGCATAAGACGTACCGACCGAAACGCCGACACCCGCAACGGCACCTACACCAAGCGACACCGTAGCCGAGATAATGGACGCGTCGATGTTTGCATTGCTCGTCGCTCTGACATTGATGTCTTGCGGCGTCGGTGTGCCGGCGACCAGTTCGGGCACCTGAATGACGGTCACAGGCTGCGTCGTCCCCGTCGTGGCGGGATCGATCAGGAAGACCGAAGGCAACCCAGCGTTGTCGGTTGTGGGGTCTTCGAATGTGATGACGGTGTAGACGTCCTCGACGGTGTTTGCATTCGGGGTCTGGACGACCAGCCCTGTCGACGTATCAAGGTAACGTGTCACCTGTGTGCTGGTGTATTTGTATTCCTTGAGCGCCTGTGCGTCCGCAGCCGTGCTGGCCGTGTAGGCCGGATCACCGGCTGTCGTCGGTCCGGTCACCAACATATAAGCCAGTTCCTGACCAACAACCGCACCGCTTTCCGCATCGATGACCGGCCGCGTGATCGGGTTGCCGGTCACTGGATCACGGGCAATCGTGTAGGCGCCTGCATATGCAGATTTCAGCGCCCCGCTTTCGTCAAAGATCTGGCTGCCAGGTGCAGTCGTCGCGCTGACCATATTGCCTGAAGGCACCAGAGTCGTCGCAGAATTCGCTACGATCGTTGCGCCTACAACTTCGGACACAACGCGGTTTGTAATGTTGTTGTAGGCCAGCGCCCCTGCACCGGAAACCGCTCCGTTGCCACCAAATCCACCCGAAAGCGAGATCGATGCCGCTGCTGAAATGACGCGGATGCTGGCCTCATCCTTGGCATCAACTGACACATTGCCAGCAGTCGCGATCAAGCTGCCTGTGCTGGCGGTGGATACTTCATTCACATTGGCGGTAATTGTCCGGGAAATCGTGTTAGCCGCAACAGATGCGGCCAACGAGACAGAGGCCCCGATCAAGCCGCCGAAGGACAGCGTCAGCGAGACCGCAGCCGCGATCGCCTCGATCGATGAGGTATCCATTGCCTCTACGGTGACGGTGCCTGCGGTGACATTTGAATTGCCCAGCGTGATCGTGGCAGATGATCCGCCAAAGATGAAGTTCTCGGCAAAGACACCGGACCCACCGTAGGAGCCTGCCGAACCACCGGCCGAAATCGCCGCGGCCCCTGCAAAGACAAGCGAATTGATGACGTTGTCGGATGTCGCCTTGACGTCCAGCGCCGTTCCTGTGGTCACATTGCTGTTTGTGATCGTCGCTTTGGTCTGACCATAGTTTGCTGTGTTGGTGGCGTTGGATGGCGTCGCACCGATGTAGTTCTGTGCAACCGATACACCAAGAGCCAGACCAAAGCCGCCGCCGCCGACACCGACCGCGAGTGCTGTCGAAAGCACGGCCGAGTTGATGACCGACTGGCTATCGGCAAGCACCTTGATTGCGCCCGTATTAGCCGTAACTGTCGCGCCGTCGATCTTGGCCTCGACGTTGCTGAGGATCACGTTCTGGCCGAATGCACCCGCACCTGCGACCGAGTACGCGCCCGTGCCGACGCTGGCGGCAATCGACATCGCGCCGGACAGTGCGCTGATCGTCACACGTTCCGCGACGAAGGCATTGCTGGTGTTACGTGCGATATTCCACGTCGTCCCTGCTGCATCGACCACAACCCAGCGGCTGCCATCTTCGATGACGCTGATACGCAGTGGACCCTCAACATCATAGTGAGCGCTAAGTGCCGTCGCCAGTTTCGACAGTGTGTCATTGTCGTCGTTTACGTCTTGGGTGACCGCGACCTCGACTTCTTTGTCGTCGTCATTGGTCTGCGTCGTCATTTCGGTGCCAGCGGCATCATCCAGCGCGATAGAGGTTGCCAGAGATGAACCGATGCTGGTCAGGTCGAGTGTCTTCTCGGCATTCTGTGTTCCCGCACCTGCGCGCACTAAGATGCTGTCACCCGCGACTGCCGAGGTGGCAACGACAGAAGCATTGTTGTCGATCTTGGCGGTTACCGCGTTCTCGACCTGGTTGAAGGCCAGCGAAACACCGATCGAGACGGCACTCCCGACTGATCCAGCCGCGAAAGACAATGCGCCTGCAAGGCTTGTCGCATTGATCGAGCTTTCGTCGTCAGCCTGAACAATGACCGTTCCAGCGCTTACGCCAGTTGACAGTTTACCGCTGATGCTCGCGTTGGGGTTGGTTGCAATACGGTTCGAGACTCCGGAGCCCGAGGCCGAGATGCCGAACGCGACACCGCCAACGGCAAGGGCGGCTGCAACCGACAAGGATGCTGCATTGATCTTCTGATCGCTTTGCGCATCGACCTTCAGCAAACCGGATGTCGTGATATCACTGCCACTGACAGCGGCCGTGATGGCTGCTGCGTTCTTTTGCAGGTCGATCTCTTCCCAGAGCTCCGGGTTGTTGAAGTCAACCGATTTCAGCGGCACACGATCTGCCGTTGTGATATCGCCGTCTTCGTTCGTGTCGATATTAGGAGTCAGCCCGCTCTCGCCGATGTAGCGGAATGCACGGCCTGCGTTAATACCTTCGAGAACCCGCACAGTATCACCGTTGGTCAGCTCACCCGAGTCAACCGTGTCATCGGTTGTACGGGGCATCCACTGATTGCCGTAGGTGTAGCCGATCATGTTCGACACAAAGGATGCACCGACACCGACGCCAACACCGACGCCACCGACGGCCAACGACAGCGCGGACGCCGCGTTGATCGCATCAATCCGACCATCCGAGGTGGCCAGAACGCTGACGTTGCCTTGTGTTGCGGTCACGAGTGATCCGTCGATGGTGGCAGAGACACCTGCACCAATCCGGTTAAAGGCCAATGCGCCCGCAAGCGCGACGCCGACGCTGACCAGACCTCCGGCCACCGCAAGGCTGGCTGCCGCGCTAACGGCGCGGATGTTGGACGTATCTGTGGCCTGCACTGTCACGTCGCCGGATCTTGCCTGCACGCCACCCTGGCTTGAATTCAGGATCTGCGCCTGTGTCAGCCCATCAATTTCATTCCGCGCAACGGTTGCACCCATCGAGACAGCAACGCCAACCTTGCCCAGCGCAGCCGCGACCGAGACTGTCGCCGCAACGGCATTGATCTGCGATGTATTCAGCGCTGTGACTTCGACATTATCGCCGCGCACGGCGGCCACTGTTGTATCGTCAACATCGCCGATGATCCGTGCCGACGTTGTGCTTGCGATGCTGTTCTCGACGTAGACGCCAGAGCCAGAGACGGCGACGCCGATCTTGCCGGCTGCGATGGCCACACCACCCGCAAAAACAAGCGAGTTGATGGAATTGTCCGAGGTCGCACGCACAATCACATCGTCAGCCGCGTTGATCGCGCTATCGGTGATGGTGGCATAGGTGCCGCCTGTGCCTGCAATGGCCGAGCCGTCAATCAGCGATGCCCCAATGGCGTTGCGTGCGACGGCGGCGCCAATCGCCACACCGACACCGACTGCGCCGACGGCAACCGACAACGATGCCGAGAGGACTGCCGCGTTGATGACAGACTGGCTGTCTGCCAGAACCTTGATATTGCCCGCGTTTGTGGTGACCGTCGCGCCGGTGATACCGGCATCGACATTTGTCAGGACACCGTTCATGCCGAATGCGCCAGCAGCAGAAATCGCAATCGCCTTTGCGCCAAAGCTGGCGCCGACCGACACGGCAGTTGAGATCGCGTTGATGGTCACGCGCTGCGACTTGAAGGTCGATCCGTCACGGGTCACGTTCCAGACGTTGCCGCTCTCATCGGCGGCGACCCAGCGTTGGCCGTCCTCGATGATGGCGATCCGGAGGTCGCCAGTGACCAGCGCGCTCCCGATGGCGGATTTGAGTGCTGCAAGGACAATGTTGTCCGCTTGTACGTCTGCCGTGACCGGGATCTGAACCTCGACCTCTTCGTTGTTGATGGTCTGGGTTTCGGTGGTTTGTTCGGTGCCTGCAGCATCGTCGAGCTTTGCCGCAATCTCGTCAGCGCTGGTGCCCTGCGAAGAAAGATCAATCGTTCCTTCGGGGTTCTGTGTGCCGGATCCGGCACGGACGACAATGTTGTCACCCACGGTAGAGGATGTCGCCGTTACATCGGCGCCGGTACCGATCTTTGCAGTCACAGCGTTTTCGACCTGATTGAGCGCTACAGAGACACCCAATGCGACTGCCACACCGACTTTGCCACCTGAAACAGACAAGGCGCCCGCGAGGCTGGCTGCGTTGATCGTGCTTTCGTCATCGGCCCGCACTTCGACAGTGGCAGCGGAAACGCCACTTGCCAGCTTGCCGGTAATCTCGGCCGTCGGGGCCGTTGCGATGCGGTTCAGGACTGCAGCGCCTGATCCGGAGACACCTACAGCTGTGCCACCAAGGGCAACGGCGGCAGCGACAGACAGGGCCGCCGCGTTGATCTTTTGATCACTTTGCGCGCCGACAGTCAGCGCACCGCCCGTGGTGATGTCGCTGCCAGTGACCGCGGCGCGGATCTGCACCGCCTCTTTGGCGAGGTTGACTTCTTTCCACTGTTCCGGGTCGTTGAAGTCGACGCCGATCAGAGGAATCTGATCGGTGTTGTCCAGTTCACCGTCTTCATTGGTGTCGACGTTTGGTTGCAGGGCAGCATTGCCCAGATACTCGAATGTACGGCCATCATGGATTCCGCCATTTACCTTGACAGTCTGGCCCTTTGTCAGGACCCCGGCGTTGATGATTTCGTCTGAGGTATAGTTGGCCGACTCCGTCCCGTAGGTGTAGCCGATCTGGTTGCTGACGAAGGCCGCACCGACGGCGACGCCGACAGCAGTCTTACCCGCCGCAATAGCAACAG
>CAZOMZ010000001.1:38859-47681 GCA_964581065.1 uncultured Loktanella sp.
ACAGCAGTCTTACCCGCCGCAATAGCAACAGAGGCAGCGGCATTCACTGCATCAATCCGGCCATCCGATGTGGCCAGAACGCTGACGTTACCTTGTGAGGCCGTGACGATCGACCCTTCGACGGTAGAGGAAACGCTTGCCCCGATCCGGTTGAAGGCCAGCGCACCGGCAAGAGCCACACTAATCCCTGTCGCACCGGCGGCGAGCGCCAAGGCACCGGCTGCCGCAATGGCATTGATGCGCGCGGAGTCGGTCGCCGAGACCAGAACGCTGCCAGACGTTGCTTCTACGCCGGCATCCGCAACATTGAGAACCTGTGCCGAAGTTGCTCCGTAGATTTCGTTTTGCGCAACCGTGGCACCCAGTGATACCGCAATGCCCGTCTTGCCAAAGGCGGCCGAGACCGAGACCGTCGCCGCGATGACGTTGATCTCTGATGTGTTTGCAGAGCGCACGTTCACATTGGCGCCGTCAACGTCTGTCGCATCGGTGGTGTCAACGATGCGCGCAGAAGTTTCAGTGTCGATCACGTTCCGGACATAGACACCGGATCCAGAGATCGCGACACCTGTCTTGCCGCCGGCGATGGCAACTGCGCCTGCGATATTCAGCGCATTGATAGTCGCATCCGATGTCGCATCGATGTCGACATCACCCGTCGCAGAGACATTGGCGTCCTGAATATAGGCAAATGTGCCGATTGGATCGCCTTGGCCGCGGGCCTCGCGCCCGATCAGGTTCTGCGAGATCGCAGCACCGATGGAAACACCGATACCCGTCTTCCCGATCCCGACAGACATCGCCGCTGCCACCGTGATTGCGTTGATCGCGCTCAGGTTCTTGGCGTCGATATCTACGTTGGCACCAGTTGCAAATGTCGCGTCGATGACAGCGCCACCAGAGATATAGGCGGAGGTGTTCGACTGGACGACGTTTTCGCTGTAGGCACCTGCGCCAGCAATCGCCGCACCGGATTTGCCAAAGCCTGCCGCAAAAGCAGCCGCGCCGGAGACAGCGTTGATCGTGCCGATCTCGACGTCAAAGCTCGAACCGACCCCCGGAATAATCGAGAAAGTGCGGCCAAGGCTGTCGATCAGCATCCAGCCGTTGCCGGTCTCGGAGGCCGAGAAAGTCAGATCTGCAAGGTCGTCGATGTTGTCGCTGATCAGTTGACCATCGATCTTGGTGTTCAGGAGGCCGACGAGCTTGCGCATAATCCGCTGGTCGTCGGCAACATCTGCAGGCTCGACTGCAGTGTCATCGGCATTCAGGGTTTCTGTCGCCAGATCATCCAGTGTGCCTGCAGTGATATCGACATCATCAAGGGTCGTATCAGACGTGTCTGTGGTGCCATTAAAGTTGAAGCTTTGCGGCGGTGCGGTCTCGGCCTCGACCTTGACACCATCTGCGCCTGTCGCCGTCAGCGATGCGCCGACGATGCGGGCGGAAACGTCATTGGCCACTTCGTTGAAGGCCAGCGCGACACCAATGGAAACCGCGGTCGCAGTCTTGCCCGAAACAGCAGCACTGACCGCTGCAGCCCCGACGAAAGAGTTGATTGTGCTTGAGTCCTTGGCGGTTACCTCGGCGGCACCAACGGTGATTTCGCTGCCTGTTCCGGTGATCTCGGCAACAGCGCCAGCGCCGATGCGGTTGCGTGCGGCGGCACCGCCGCCTGCGATCGACTTGGCTTCCTTGCCCGACCCGGAGAGAGCAACAGCCGCTGCAGCCGCGGTCGCGTTGATCGTCTGCGCCGCAAGGGCGCTGACAGTCAGTTTCTGTGGCGCAATATCTGTGGGGAGGTTGGCAATATCGACATTGTCGACAATAGCATAGGCTGTTGCCTGTGGGGTCTTGGTAAGGTCGAGCCGCTCCCAGAGGTTCGTATCGGCGTAGTCCTCAATGGCCAGATCGACACCCTCGGGCACAACGACGCCGTCTTCGTCCACAACCTCGCGGGCCTCATTGCCGATGTAACGATAGACTTGTCCTGTGATCGCGCTGCCACCGACACCGCGTACAATAGTGCCCGGCTGGAGCGTGGTCTCATCATCCGCCGTCGTGCGGATAACAGCTTCACCGGTCAGATCAGGGGTGGTCTGGCCGTAACCAATGTGGTTGTCGACATAGACAAGCCCGATGCCGACTGCTGTCGAACCGGAGCTGCCAAGGTTGAACATGCCAGAGACACTGGCCGCCAGAACCGTCGCCTTGATTGTGCTGATGCTCTTGGCATCGACCGTGATATTACCATCCGCGTTCAACGTGCTGTTCTGCGCTTTCGCGAGCGCCTGACCGTTGATGCTGTTAAACCCGACAGCGCCACCGCCCGAGAAGCTGACATCGCCGGCATCGCCGGTGCCGAAGGTCAACCCGACGGAAACGGCAGCCGACAGACCCTGCGCCGTAATCTGCGCATTGCGGATCGCGAGGACATCAAGGTCGGTTTTGGCAAAGACATTCGAACCGGCAATCTGGGCAGTCGCGTCCGAATTCACCTCGTTGCGCGCAAAGCTGGCTGCGGCGGAAACGGCTTTTGATCCGCTCTTGCCAGCAGCGACGGACATTGACGCTGCGGTCACGCGGGCTTCGATCTTTGCCAGATCATCCGCAGAAACGGTCACGGAACCACGCTTTGCATCCACATTCGGCGCGTCCACAATCTCGGCCGTTGTTTCAGAGGCAGTGCGGTTCATCGCGATGATTGCAGCAACCGATACGGCATCAGAACCGTCAGCCGCGCTGACACCGGACGCAAGCGCTGCATTCAGGATATCGGCGGTGATCGTTGTCTGGTTGTCGCTGTCGACCATCAGATCGTCTGCAACATCAACGGTTGAACGCGCAACGCGGGCCGTTGAACTGCTCGGGTTCGGTGTCGCAACCGTCGTGCCGATGAATGTATCGGCAAGGTTGAACAGCACGTTCTGGCTGTCGATCCCGACCGAGTTGAAGGCAACAGATGCGCCAACGGCCACGCTGGAGCCACCGCCGCCTTCGGCAATCGTGGTAGTGTCGATTTCTGCGGTAATGCCTGCGGTATTGTTGGAGAAGACCGTCAGATCGCCGTCTTCCGGCGTCGCGGTCTGAAGCGTGCTCGGGGTGACCAGCGCGCCCGACTCATCACGTACTTCCTCACGCCCGCCAACCGTCAAGGTGCGGGTGTTCTCGTTGGTGTTGTTTGTGTTCAGGACAGTGACTACGGAATCTGCGACCTCTGCCGTGGACGAAGACGTCACATTGTTGGTCGAGACATTCGCATTGACCGCCAGAACAGAGCTGTCTGCCGCGAAGAACGATCCGCCGTCCGCTTTGACTGACCCTTCGTTCTTTGCATTCATCAGCGCGTTTTCAACTGCGGACACAAAGACAAAACCATCGGCAACATCCACAGTCGCCGCGCCGATACGGGCAACAGTTGTTGATTGCAGATCGTTGACCGAGAACAGCAGACCCACGGCCTGCGCGTCGGATTTGGTGACGTTGAGGTTGATGCCTGAAGGGATCAGGGCCTCGATGTCATCCACCAGAACTTCGTCCCACTGGCTGCCGATAATCGTTGCAATCTCGGCGCTGTCGGTGACCAAAGCCCAATCTGTAGAAGTGGCAAAATTGATCGCAGACAGATCGACGCCATCAGGGATCGGCTCGTTCTCGCTGTCCAAGACCTGAAGCGCAGTCGCATTGGTGTATCTGTAGAAGGTCTCGGTCTGCGCTGCCGTATCGAGCACGCGGACATAATCGCCGGTTTCGACCGTCGTTACATTTTCAGCGTCATCACGCAGAACCACATCGGGATCGATGTTGTTAAAGTCGATTGTAGCAAGATCGACGCGCTGGAACGTATCGCTGCCGGTATAGGTAAAGCGCTTGCCTGCCGCTGCGCCACCATTGGAGCCCACAAGGATCTGCTGGCCGGTCCGCAACATCTGCAAGCCCGACAAAGTGGTGTAAGTGTAATCGGCAAGGAAGTTCTCGAGAATGCCGGTCAGGATGCTCGTGCCGCCGTCATTGACCACGGTCGTGGTGGTCTTCATGGCGTTCTTGGCGTCGAGCTTGGAATCGTCACTTGCGGTGACAATCACTGCTTTGCCGGCATCCAGGTCATTGCGGGATGCAAGGTTTGGCGCAGCAACAACGGACCAGCCCGCACCACCTGCAAAACCGTCATTCTCGGCAAAGTCAAAGCCTTCGATGCTGCCCCCGTCACGGATATAGACCGTGCCGTCTGCGGCGACGACAAGATCACCGTCCTTGATGTCGACTTTCTGGCCGTCTTCGACGTAGTACTGTCCGCCATTGATGTCGGCGCGGGCGCCCGACAGCATCTTGTTCATCGTGACAACGACGGCGCGGGCGGTGCCAGAGGCATCCTTGAAGGCGCTGGCGGCACTTGTGGTCTCGTTGTTGACCTCGGAGATCAGTGTCGCTTCGTTGACTGCGTTGACGATGATCGCATCAGCCGCATCGACCGTGACATTCGACATGAAGGCGTGCGCTTCGACCGGGTTGCGCGTATCAAGTCCAGCCAGTTCGTTTGCCAGATTTGGGTCACCGACCAGCGCATCAAAGGCGCTGAACAGCAGGTTCGTCGGGTCGTAACCCATCGAGTTGAAGGCCAGCAGAACGTTGTAGCCTTCGTCACCTGTCGCAACGACTGCCGAGTTGATGGCATTCATCGTGACCGTGTTCAGTGCTTCGATTGTGACGTTACCAGTGGTATCGCTGGCATCGGCACGGGCGGTCAGTGTTGCGCTCTCGGCAGATGCTGTAGCACTCCCTGTCATCAGGTTCGTCGCAACGACACCACTGACTGCGCGGCTTGTGCCTTCGCCCGCGACCGTACCGCCCGAAGACGATGTTGCAGCGTCAGTGGTCGCATTCATCAGACTGTTGAGCGTGGCGCGGACCGTAATGTCATCATCGGCCGTCAGTATCGCATTGCGCACTGTCGCGGTGCTTTCGCCGACCAGCTGGTTGTAGACAAACATGGCGCCGGTCGCGACGCTATCCGACCCTTCTTCCTTGCCGGTCGGGATGTTCAGGCCCTGCGGGATGAGCTTCGAAGTGAAGCTCTCTTTCCAGTAGTCGGTGTTCGAATAGTCGATTGCAGCCAGATCATAGATGCTGTCGATCGGGATATTTGGATCAACACCGGTGGTCTGCTGCACGAAATCTGTTGACGGCGCATCCCAGTTCAATGCCGACAGATCAAAGCCGTTTGTCAGCGGCAAGCCACCAACCAAGCTCTCGAGATTTGCGGTGCCATCGTAGCGGTAGTATCTTACCTCGCTATTGGCGGTATCCACGTGACGGATGTAATCGCCGGTCTGGACCGACGTCACCCGGCTCTGGCTGTCATAGACATTGGCACCCTGCAGCGGATCGCTGGGGCCCATGTATTCCATGATCTTGCCGCCCGCACTGAAATCGGCATCAGCAGGGGTGCCGCTAAAGCTGTATCCGTTGGACACGAGGACCTTGTCACCGAACTTCAGTTCGACCGGTTGAGCACTGCCCGTCATCACCCAGTCGACTGGCGTGATGTCGTTCAAGGATTCCTGCAGGACAGCCGCGCCGCCATCATTCGTTGTCGCACTTGCAGCAACCATCTTCACATTCGAGAAATGGCGCTGCGTATCAAGTGCTGTGACCGAGATGTCGTTGCCAGCATCAATCACGTAGCCCGCAGGTGCCCCTTCGTTGTCGATCAGCGCTTCGGCTTCGCCAAGGACCTTGTTGGAGGCGATAATCAGACCAAATGCGCTGCCGCCCGCACCCGTCAGCGCGCCCGCGGCAGAGTCAGTCGTGTTGGAAACTGTCGCATTCAGAAGCTCGGCGGATTCCGCGTTGACGATCACATCGCCAGTGGTCGCGGCGACATCACTGGCGATGATCCGCGCCTTGGCTGATGCCGGATTTGACGGATCAACCAACCGGTGGAAGGTCGGGTCTGCGGTAACGGCTTCGATCGTATTGAACAGAACGTTGGACGCATTGTAACCCAACGAGTTGAACGCCAGCGTCAGCGATTTGCCTTCATCACCGGTGTTCGTCGACGAGTTCAGCGTCGCGTCCATGACGGTGCGCTGGGTGGCCTCGACAGTGACATTTCCGGTCGCGGTCGAAACGACCGATTTGTCGATTTCGGCCACGGCCGAGTTGCGTGCCACGTTGGTCGAGATCACGCCCTGTCGTGCCGAAGACACACCGGAACCCCAGGCGGAACCGCCCGAGCTGGTGACAGAGGAAACGAGGTTTGCCAACAATGACGCATTGGCATCGGCTTCAACGGAGACACCCGTCTGCGCAACGACGTTCATCGTCTCGATGACAGAGGACACACCGCCCTGCACATCGTTCAGAATGATGATACCGCCCAGCGCCTTGCTGTTGGAATCAGCGAGGTTCCCTAGGTCAGGGAACAGGAAGTCTGTCGCATCGACGTCGTCTGAAATCTCTTCCCAATAGCGCGTGTCGAGCAGGTTCTGCTTGTCAAGCGTGCCGGACGCATCAGCGATCAGGTTGCCCAGATCGACACTGACGGTCATCGGAATATCAGCGCCCGGTTCGGTTGCCTCATTATTGCCGATAAAGCGGTAGAACTTGCCGGCTTCACCGCTTGGTCCAAGCGCACTTCCGATCCTGATGATATCATCTTCAAACAGGTTCTGAACGCCCGACGACGTGGTGTAGCTGTAGTCTTCTTTAAGAAGTGTATTGGCGAGCGTCTTGAAGCCGTCGATGTTGTTTGTCACTTCGGCCAGAACTGACAGGGACGCATCCACACGCAGGTTGGCCGTATCGGCCGCAAAGACTTTGACTTCGCCGTTGGTCGCGGTGACGGTATAGGCCTCTCCTGCCGAAACGGCCGTCCAGTTCCCCGCGACTGCCGTGTAATCCTCGGCACTCAGGTCGATGCTGACGACGGGATTGATGATGGCGAACTGGCTGGAGTTGTCGCGGATCAACGCGACAAGATCGATTCCGTTGGCATCAGACAGCGGTGTGCCGGAAGGCGCCGGCTTGTTGTAGACGACAATATCACCTGCCTTGAACAGTGGCGTGTCGATCGGGAATGTCTCGCCCGCGGCAAAGATATCAGCCGAGATCAGGATCGTTGTGCCATCGGCAAGGCTGGTTGGCTCTGCAATGCTGCTCAGATCGTAGGCTGTGACGCGGACACGGTCGGTGCCGTCCCAACGGTAATAGTCGTCACCGACTTTGACGATGTCTCCGCTACGCAACTCAGAGACGGTTTCGTCCGACGTGAACTTGGCTATGTCACCTTTGATCCACGCTTTTGTGTCGCTGAGCACTTTGTTCGATACCAGCATCCCGCCCGTTGCGGTGCCACTGGAGCCATACTTCAGCTTGCCTTTGAATTCCTCGTCCTTTGCCTCGGCGGCGGCACGATCTTTGTCCAGTTTGTCTTGCGCAATAAAGCGGTCAACAAGGACAAGGTCGTTCTTGGCAGTCACAGACTGATCGTTCCCGATGCGGGCATTCAGCAAATTGACCAGATAGACATTCAGGACCGTTGCGGTGTCGGTCTCATTCGGTTCTGCAAGGATCTGCCAGATTTCGCCGGAATCCGCGATGACATACCACTGGCTGTCGGTTGCCAGCATCTCGACGCGCAGGCTCGCCTCACTGTCGGCGTCCAGCGCACCGGTCGCGATCAGTTGGGCCTTCAGGGCGTCCAGGAATACGGCATCAAGCTCTTCGTCAGACTGATCACCATCATCAACGGCCAGATCGTTGAGCATCTGGGCTGTCACGGTGGAATCCGTTGTGCCCACCAGTTCGCGGCTTTCGGCGCTGACAGTGACGTCGTGATCGGCGGTCAGGTCGGACAGGTTCACATAGGCTTCGGCGCCGTAGCCCTGATTTTCGCTGACCAGCGGCGTCAGATAGTCTGCGCCCAGCAGCGCCTCGGCTGCCTGGAAGAAAACGTTGTGATTGTCATAGCCAACCGTATTGAAAGCAAAGAGCAGCCCAAGAGCCTCGCTCTTGGCGCTTGTTGCCATCGTCACCGTGGCGTCCGCGATCATCAGGTTCAGCGCTTCGACGTTGATCGAATGCTCGCCCGTGCCGGCGGTATCATTTGCGAAGAGGGTAGAACGCTCAACGAAGGCCTGAGCCTGCGACAAAAGCGCGTTGACGGCGATAACGCCCGAGTTCGTTTCCTTCGCATCGACCTGGCTGGTCTCGAATGCCGTCAGCTTGGAGCGTTCGACGGCCTTGACCTCGATGTTGCCTTCCGCAGTGACCTGAGCATTCATGATGTAGGCCTTGGCACCGCCTTCGGCCTCGTTGCGCGTAATCATCGCGAAGCTGGATTTCGAGTCGCCACCTTTCAGACCGGCAAGCTTGGAAATCACCTTGGCAATCTGGCTTGGGACGATCGTCGTCGCCGTCATCACCTTCCAGAGATCGAGGTTGGTATACGCCGCCGAAGACAGATCAACACCCGTGGCACCGGTGCCGAGGTACTTATAGATCGTGCCGTCAACATAGACGGTATCACCGAAACTCAGATCACGCGTGCCTGACAGGTTGGTGTAGGTGTAATCGTCAAGCAGAGCCTGTGCGATTTCATTAATCGCCCCCGTCAGAAGGTCGTTGCTGGAAGACTGGGACGCGACCGAGGCGCTCTTGGCATTCAGCGTTGCATTGTCGTCTGCTTTGACAGTCACGCCGCCTTGCGTTGCCAGAATAGGCGTTTCCGAGGCATTGATGATGTAAGCTTCGGCACCACCGGCGAGAGCGTTCGAAACGAGCGTGCCGGACATCACTTCGCCACCGGCACCTGTCGCAGC
>CAZOMZ010000001.1:47781-50008 GCA_964581065.1 uncultured Loktanella sp.
GCGCCTCCAACTGTCAACTTGATATTGGCAACGTCAGCGGCGGCTTCGGTCTTGACCTCATTGCGCACCAGCATGCCGCCCAGACCGACGCTTTCGGTCTCGGTAAAGTTCAGGTCGGTGGGAAGGATATCAGTCTCTGTTTCAGCCTGCCAAAGCGACTTGTTGGTAAAGTCCGTATCGGCCAGATCGACACCCGTCGCGCTATCGCCCATAAACTTATAGGTTGTGGCGGACTCGCCCAGACCGTTGCCGGTTTCCTCATAGTTGGCCAGCAGCATCACGCGGTCGCCGAAGGTCAGATCGACCGAGTTTGACGCGGGAACAAGCGTCAGCCCGTCGATGCCATCTGTAAAGACAGTCGTACCATCGGTCCGATAGGCCGCCGGACCGAGGCTCGAGATCAGATTGTCGACCAGCGACACCCCGAAGTTGGTCGATGTGACAGCGGAAGATGTGATCAGCGTCTCGGCGACGACGACGGCGTCATCATTTGCAAGAACGTCGAGAGTAGCAGCCGAGATTTCACTTGTCGCAGCCGAGCCGCCGTCAATATCGACACGGGCCTTGGTTGCGATCTTGTTGTTTGCCATCGCCATCGCGACGGCAGCACCGGTATTATTCGTAAATGCCGCATCAGAGAAGCTTTTCGATGCATTCGACATGAATGCATTGGCCTTCAACCGGTTGTCGGCCTTGAGCATCGCAGCGCCGACCGCAGCAATCGATGTGTTGCTCAACGAAACGACTGCACCATAGCCTGTCGATGTGGTGCCCATACCAATGCCGATCAGCGCATCAACGCCCAGCAGCAGGTAGTTGCTGACACTTGCGCCGATCACGTTCATCGCGACCGAAATGCCAACTGCGCCGCCCGAAAGGCCGTTCAGGGATTGCCCGGCTTCGGAGCGCGAATTGAAGAATGCGTCATTCAGCGCGGTCACGGTGACCGCGTCGCCTTCAATTGTAGATCCCGTAATGGTGACTGACACGTCACCATTCATTTCGTTCACGGCCAAAGTGCCGCCAAACGCTGCGCTTCCTGACGGTGGTGTCCAGACATTGTTGCCAACGCCAACCGCCTGAATCTTTTCCGCGACTACAAGTGACCAGACCGAGGACGTGGCCGAGATGTCGATGTCACCGTCAGTGCCGGTAACGACATCCGCGTCAAGTGTCGTGTTCGACACAACGACCTGCGCATCACGATCCAAAAGGTTCAAGGCAGAGGCATAATCAAGATCAATGGCGGTGAAGACGCCCGCAACAAATGTCGAGGATGTCGACGTGGCCGAGAAGAAAGAGTTGTCTACCGCAGAGAGGTTGATACCGCCTGCACCCGCCATGATTGACGACTCCGACAGGCTGACAAGCGTCCGCGCCTGTTCGGTCCCGCCTTTGGAGTCATTCAGTGCGACTTTGCCTTCGGTCGTGACGTCCGAGTCTGCGCGGGCTGCCATCGTGATGCCGGCGACATCGGCGGTTACATATGTTCCGAGAACCTCGACAACATCCTGCGACAGCGTCGTCGTCGCGACGCCAATCAGGTCGGCCTTGATAATATTGTCAATGTCGCCGTCGCTGGTCGCAGACACATTGGCCAGACCGCCAGACGTCAGCGTCACGCCGGACAGAGTTGTCCCGTTGGCTTCAACGCTCGTATCGCGCGCGAGATCCACGGTGGACACCAGCATGTCGTAGCCACGCGGCGTTCCGCTATTCTCTGGGGTTGAACTGAAAGTCAGACCACCGGGAGGGGGTGACCCGAAATAGTCGGTGACCGTCCGCAACGTGACATTGACGTCTGTGTCTGTGCTTGCCGCAATTTCCAGTGACTGCAAACCGGCGGTCGCGCCATCAAGATCGCCCGTGCCAGCGACAATAGCCGCACCCGCGCCGATGTTGATGTTAGTGCTTGTTTCAATGTCAGTGCCGACAACCGCGATAACACCAAAGTCAACCTGTGTCGCCGAAGTAACGGACGTATCAGCCTTGATCGAAACGGCCGAACCCTCGATGCGCGAACCATCGCCAACGTTCACCGTTGATGTCGCACTCAGATCAAAATCAACGAATGACCCCAAAAGACTTGATTGGCCTGCCGTCGTTGCTGCATCGGCTGAAATTCTGACAACGTCATCGGAAATGATCGAACCACTGATTGTGACAGTGGCAGAGGCATCGGCGGTCGCAGAAGTGCCGTCTGCTGTCGCCGTATCGTCGGCGTTCA
>CAZOMZ010000001.1:50108-53706 GCA_964581065.1 uncultured Loktanella sp.
GTCAACGGATCCGCCGAAAGCAGCACGCGCTGCTCCATCGGGTCCAGCATCAAGCGCCAGGCGGCTTCTTTGATTTTCTCGAATCTTTCCCGATCATTCCTGCGCAAGCGCGCACGGCTACGCCGATTCAAAGGAATCTTCGGAAGAACGCCCGCAGAACGGCGATCAAATGGCATTGACATCTGTCAATCCTTCTAAACCTTCAGAGCTCCCATCACTCCGAGGTACATTGGGTTACAGGCGATCTTGGGGTGAGGCCTGCATCGTCCGCGGACAAACCTGAAATTGATCTGGCCCGCTCTCTCACCTTCGCGAGATGCCTAAATCTTTTCAAGCATTTTAGACAATCTTAAGGCGCTAAATGCCGATTTATGAAAGATAAAACACTTGACACGACGTTTTCGGGTGGGTCGATCGCTGATACATGCAGGTCAGCCGTTGGGCGCACCCGTTCGATCTGGACCAGCAGGGCTCTGCGAGTGAAGCCTTGATAGGCGGTCAGCCAGCCGGACAAGAAGCCTCCGAGATGCGGGTCTGCACCCCCCATATCGACGAGAGAAGAGAGCTTGCGTGCCAGTGCAAGATCGAGCGGGCAATCCAGCCAGACCGCCGCGTCGATCATCGGACCAATCTGCGGACAAGCGCGCCCGAATGGCGTCTCCAGCACCACCAAACCATCAAGCTCCAGCAAGCGGTCATACAATCCTGGCGCGATTGCTTCTTCAAATGGCGAACCCCTGTCCAGCCAGTCGCTGACCTGTTCAGGTGGCCAACTGGTGATAATCTCGAAGTCGTCATATTGGACAAAGGTTGCATCAAGTCTGGACGCCAACTCCCCTGCCAGCGTTGACTTGCCGGCCCCGGGAGGTCCGGAAACAGAAACGACATGTCTGGTCATGTCCGCATACCTGTTGTGATGTGGAAAGTCATGTCGATTTCTTGTGCAGACTGCCGGACCTCAAGTCCAGCGTCCTGCATGATTTCCCTGTACAGGTCAGGGCGCCGGTAGAATGGCGCAAACACAAGATTTGCCAGCGTTTTTGCCTCTGGATCACGTGCCTCGTCTACGCCATATGCGCCCCTTTCACAGACGATAATCCTGCCAGCTTCCGGCAGAATATCAATCGCGCGGGTCAGCATGTCGCGGACGTCTTCTTCGGGCCAGTCGTGCAGGACTGACTTAAAGAGAATAACATCAACCGCCCCATCAAATCCGGCAAACGCATCCGCCTCTCTCGCGTCACCGGGCGTGAACGAAACCGCTTCGGAGCGTGGCGACAGTTCACCCAGTTTGCAGACGGCAGGCAGATCGAGAACAGTTGCAGTCGAACACGCATAGGTAGATTTCAGCGCGGCCGCCATGATCCCGGTATTCCCCCCGACTTCCAATAGACGGTCGCCTTGCCTGAGCGGTATGTGAGGAACGAGAAACGGTGTTTCGTGATACGACAAGGCTTCGAGGTAAGAGACCCATGGGCGCGTTTCAGCAAGGTGCTGTTCGGACACCCCCATCGCCTTGTCATAGCGGAAAAGCTGAAATGTGCTCGACTGCGCCATGAACGCCGGCAGATCGAACAGAAGATTGTCCAGTCCGGTCGCGATATCCGCTGCGGCACCGACGATAAAGTCGGCGCTGGCCGCGATTGAGGCCGATCCCGCCGCCCATGCGGCTTCGAAAGACGGGGTCAGTTCGGGCTCTGCCGTTGACCGCCGGAGCACCCCTGCCGCCTTGAGAAGATCGGACAGCAACTCCGGTATTGCCACCGCCTCACCGGCGGCAATTGCATCCAGAATTCCACGCCGCGCCGCGACACTGACAGCAGCCGCAGTCTGGACCGAAGCAAGCCAAGGGAAGGCCATGAAATCACACTTTCAAACACCGTAATTCGCATGACCTTCCCATGAAGAGCATTCGTAGTGCAATCGGCTGACCGACGACGGGAGGCAATCTTGTACAGTTTGAACGGTGGCCAGAGGCCAAAGCCCTGATGAATACGGTGTTTTCCCTGTTCCATCCGCATAAAGGAATTGCGGGCTGCACTACAGACATGCTTAGTTAACTTAGTGTTGATCGTTCTGCGCGCGCGGAGTTTTCCGGCATGCAAAGCTCAATTTCGAAGGATACGTCATGGCCTCATCCGCTTATTTCATTCTTGAAGGCGCTAGCGGCGACGGGCTGGGCACGTCGATTTCGGGGGCAGGTGATTTTTCTTCGCTAACCGGACCAGACGAATTCATCATCGGCACGCGCAATGAAAGCGGGACCGTCGGTGCGATCGTCTACTCGGGCGTATCCTCTACCGTCGGGTTTCCCGCAGACGGCAGCCAGCTCGACTTCTTTACCTTCTCGACAGACGCCGGTGATCTCACCGGCGCAGTTGTTCTAGGCGGGGTCGACATTGACGGAGACGGATTTGGCGATGTCGTCATCTCCGCCCCCAATGATGCAGGCGGCGAAGGCTCGGTCTATGTGCTGTATGGCGGAGAGACCGCACTGGATGGCGGCGACCTGACGCCGGTCGATCTGGATGGAACGGTCGGATCAGTTGTTGCCGGCTTCTCCGGCTCGGGCGGATTCGGGTCGGCCCTGGCCTATGATACAACTGGTGCGAACCTTCTGATCGGCGGGCCCAATTACACCGATACGGATGCGCAACAAGGCGGTATGGGTGCCGTTGCGGCCAGCAGCCTCAGCAATGCGACAACGGCCTTTCCCGGCTACTCATTCACAGGAAATTCCGAAGGCGAACTCTACGGATCTTCCATTGCTGCCGGGTTCAACATGGATGGCGGCGCGGCAACTGATATTGCAATCGGCGCGCCGGGCTTTGGGACGGACACAGACGGCAGCGATATTGGCAAAGTCTACGTGCAACTCGATGCCGCCTCTTTCGAAGTCGTCGGCGATGCGGCTGCCGATGCTGCGGGCACGGTTGTGTCGTCGGCGGGCGATATCAACGACGACGGCTTTGATGATCTTTTGATCACCGCACCCGGACATGACGCGGACGGCACAAGTAATGCAGGCGCGGTTTACATCATTTACGGCAAGGCATCGTTTACCGACGGGGCGACATATGATCTGGGTGCGCTCAATGCTGCTGACGGGATCAAGCTGTCGGGCGGCATTGCCGGGGGTCAGGTCGGGATTGACGCGACCAATCTCGGCGATGTCAGCGGCGACGGAATCGACGATATCCTGATTGCCGGTTTCGGCGGCGACAGTCTGGGGCGTGCCTATCTGGTTTACGGCAGCGCGGATTTCGACGGTTCAACCGTTACCAGCCTCGATCTGGAATCTCTGGATGGCACCAACGGCTACATCCTGACGAATATCGACAATGGCCTGTTCGGCGATCCGATCGTCGTGGGTGGACTAGGCGATGTGAACAATGACGGCATCAATGATTTTGCTATCGGCACACCTGATGCAGGTGACGGCAGCGGCAAAGTCTTTGGCCTTCTGGGCGGCACCGAGAACCTTGCCGGTCTGGATTCAGCCGACGGTTCGGACGACGGGTTTATCGATGTGGGTGCCTATCTGGACGGAGATGCGCCGGAAGCGACTTTCATCGACACGGACGACTCTGTCAGTTTC
>CAZOMZ010000001.1:53806-58088 GCA_964581065.1 uncultured Loktanella sp.
TTCACCGTCACACCCGACCAGAACGGCTTTGGGATCACCGAAGATCTGTTCTCGATCTCGGGAAGTTTTGCCGCGGAAGACCCCGACCAGAACCAGGACGCTGACTTCTCGGGTCAGACCATTCAGGGCACCTACGGGACGTTCATCATCAGCGACGACGGTGGCCGCTTTACCTATGTTCTGGATCAGGACGCGATCAAGGCCGTGGGGAGTTTCCCTGTCACCGAAACAATCTCGCCCGTCGGCACAGACGACAGTTTCCAGTTCAACATTGACGCAAGTGCGGGCGGCAATGGCACATATGTTCTGGACGACGGCGGTTCGGGGAACGGCGTCACCGCCCTTTTCGGGGATGGCACACAGAATGTCACCGGGACGGGCGCAGATGACCGGATCGACACCGGTGCCGGCGACGATGTGGTAAACGGCGGCGCAGGTAATGACGTGATCTCCGATCCTTTCGGCAATGACGCTCTTTCCGGCGGCGACGGAAACGACAATATCACTGCTCTCTCCGGCCAGAACACCATCGACGATGCAGGTGGCAACGCAGACGACGTCAACTATTTCCAAGGCGGTGTCGGGCGCGACACGATCACCGGCGGTGATGGCGTCGACTATATCAAGGGCGATATTTCGACGATTATTGGTGCAGCTGACCGTCTGGATGGTGGGTTTGGCAACGACGTCCTGAGCGGTGGTCTCGGCGCGGACACCTTTGTTTTCCGCGCAGGCTACGGTCAGGACCGGATCGCAGACTTCGATGTGACGCCGAACGGTGACAGCTTCCTGATCGGGTCTCAAAGCCAAGACTTCACGGTCGGACTGGACAGGGTCGAATTGACCTTCGGCACGCCGACCGTCTTTGCCGATTTGACGATCACCGATGTCTCGGGCAACGCGGTGCTTGATCTGGGCGGTGGCGATACGCTGACTTTTGTTGGTGTCTCGTCCGCTGACCTGACCGAAGACAGTTTCATCTTCAACATTGCCTGAGCCGACGTGGGGACCGCCAATATGACAAAACATACCAAACTGTTCGGTGCCGCGGCCATCAGCGTCGCTATGGCCGGGTGTGGCGGAGGCGGCAGCGGTGGTGGACCCCAGACAGTGTTTGAATATCAGACGTTTAGCAGCACTGTGGCAGGCACAAGCCGTGTAGCTGCGGCTGGCCTGACACGCACGCAAACCGATAGTCCAACTGACGGGACCGAGGTGGTGCTGGGTACACTGGATCGTGCCCCGCGGACGTTGAGCGTTACGGTCGACAACGCCGGAGCCATCACTGGCATCTATGATGCGGCCAACGAGCAATGGACGGATGGCACAACAGTTGTGACGGCGTACACAGACCTGACCGGTAACTTTGATTTTGTGTTGCCTGTGCAGGTCTCGGCAAATGGTCAGAGCAACCCGTATATTCTTGGTGTTGTCGCGCGGAACGAGGATTTGCCAACAGGGTCAGGCACAGCGACCTACAGCGGTTCTGCAATGGTTGGCGCACTGATGAGTGCCGACGGCGTTGCCACGCCAGCTTTCTCTGAGAGCAGCGGCAGCCTTGATCTGCAAGTGAGCTTCTCGACGAGCCATCTGACGGCTGCAATCACCGGCCTGACCGATATGCCATTCGACAGTGTGACACTGCAGGATCTTCAGATTTCGACTGGAAGTGATGTGACTTTCACGTTTGACAACGGTTCAAGCATCGTCTTCCTTGACGGTGGAAATGCTTTCACGCCACAGATCGGCGCCTCTGCGACCGCTGCTGACGGTGCCTTCTTCGGTGGCGATCAAAATGGCCCTCTGGAAGCCGGCGGGGCCTTTGCAGTCGACGGTGAAACTGGCAATATCTGGGGCATCTTTGTCGCGGACGAGCGATTGAATCCATAATAAATCGGGCCCGACAGGCGGGCATCAAAAAGGGAAAAGGACAACGCCGAATGGCAAAACAACTCATGATCTACGAGCGGGCCGTACCCGTATCCGTCGAAGCACACAAAGGGTGGTCGGTTAAGGTCGAGAATGACTACGGCTTCGCACGCGATGTAAATTCGGTGCCGGTCTTGGCTGCGGAATTTGCGGCCGCCGCGATGGAATATACGATTATCTTTGCAGGCGACGGCGACGTGGTTTTCCCTTCGGTCATCCTTGGCATGAAAGAAGGCCAGAATGCCCACGTCAATGAGGACGGCAGCTGGAACGGGCGCTATGTACCCGCATTCTTCCGCCGCTATCCTTTCGTATTTGCGGCATCCGACGATCAGGAAACCTTCACACTCTGCATTGACGAGGAATACGAAGGTCTGAACAAAAAGGGCAAGGGCGAGCGGCTTTTTGATGCCGAGGGCAACCGCACACAGTATCTGGAAAACGTGCTGGCTTTCTCGACCGAATATCAGGCGCAGTTCACGCGGACTCAGGCCTTTGCCAAGCGTCTGAACGATCTTGGCCTGCTCGAACCTGCTCAGGCACAGTTCAGCCTTGCAGGTGGTGAGCGGACCCAGCTGACCGGCTTCAAAACCATCAACCGCGACAAGTTGCGCAATCTGCCAGCCGAGACACTGGCGCAGATGGCGAAAACCGACGAACTGGAGCTGTGCTACCTGCATCTGCAGTCGTTGAACAACCTGACACCCATGACCCAGCGCATCGCATCGCAGGTCAAGAGTGACGCGGCATAAGACCAACTCGCCGCTTCAGGAACAAAAAAACGCCCGCTGCTGTCTGCAGCGGGCGTTTTCTAATCTCAGTCGGTTCGATTACTCGAACATGTAGGTGACGCCAAGACGAATGGACGTGCTTGCGGGTTCATAGCTCAGGGTACACTGATCGGTATCAGTGCTGCCGCAGAAGGGATCATCGTCAGCATTTCTGACCGGCGCTTGAACGCTTTCAAAGACCATATGCTGCACTTCGACCCGGCCGATCCAGTTTTCACGGAAGGCCCAGTCCATACCGGCACCGACCGAAACACCAAGCAATGCCTCGGTCGTGCGGGCGCAGTTGCTTGTGTCGCATGTTACTTCGTTGCTGCCAGTGTCAACCGAGTAGGTCTCCATCTGTGTCTGCGCCTGCGCAATACCGATCGTCATATAGCCCAGCGCATTTCCCTGAACAAAGCCGGCGCGCCCGCGCAGTTGTGTGACACCAGTCATCCGAAGGTCATACTGAACACCGGTCGTTTGGTCCGCATTTGATGAAAAGAAGTCATCAATCAGCAACTCTGACGACCAGTCAAGTTCGGCGCTGATCAAGAGGTTGTTCTCAAGGATGTAGTTATAGCCACCTGTCACACCGCCCTGACCAAGCAGAAAGGAAAGCTGCGGAGATTCATTGAGAAATGAGTCATTTAGATCGGAAACCGCTACAGAATAAGCGGTGCCATCTGCATGGATACCCGCATAGAACCCTGCCCAGTCCTGCTCGAATTCCTGCGCATTCGCTGCCGTACTCGCGCCTGCTGCCAGAATGACTGCCGCTGCCCCTAGCGTCTTCAATCGTGCCATCTGATTGGCCCCCTTTTAGGATGTTTGCCAAATTGTTAGCACGGGCGCCTGATTTCGCAAAGAAATTCGCACTCACGAGTCAAGATGATTCGATTTCAGGTGCAATTCCGTCCCGTTTTCCGCCGAGATCTGACACGCCATCATGAGGCGGTATTCGGAACACGAAAGGGCGGGACCAGGCCCGCCCTTCGCAGTATCGGACGTTTCTTACCCGATCAAACCGTTCAGCGTTGCCGAGGGCCGCATTGCAGCCGAGGATTTGGCGTCTGACGGGTGAAAATATCCGCCCAGATCAACCGGCTTGCCGCGTGCGGCCGCAAGCTCGGCGATGATCGTGGCTTCTTGCGCCGCAAGTGCATCAGCCAAAGGAGCGAACTTCGCCGCCAGTGCTGCGTCCTCACTTTGGGCGGCCAGTGCCTCTGCCCAATAACGGGCAAACCAGTAGTGGCTGTCGCGGTTGTCAGGCTGGCCAACCTTGCGCTCGGGTGACCGGTTCTCGGCCAGAACCTTTTCGGTTGCGGCATCCACCGCATCACCCATGACTTTGGCGGCAGGGTTGCCTTTGGCAACGGCCAATGCCCGCAGGCTTTCGCCCAGCGCACAGAACTCGCCCAGGCTGTCCCAGCGAAGGTGGTTTTCGTTCACCAGCTGTTCGACGTGCTTGGGGGCAGAGCCGCCAGCACCGGTTTCGAACAGGCCACCGCCGTTCATCAAACCCACAACAGAGAGCATTTTGGCCGAGGTGCCGACCTCAAGGATGGGGAAGAGGTCGGTCA
>CAZOMZ010000002.1:0-2083 GCA_964581065.1 uncultured Loktanella sp.
CCCTGCCCACCAAAAAGGCAGGACGCTACACTGGTGGCCTTTGGGTCGGCAAGTTCCTCAAGACCCACAGCTATCAGAAAGTCACCACTGACGAGGCGGCTGCGATGATTGGCGCGTACGGGTCGCGACTTTGCATGCTGGAAGGCTTTGTCGGCCACGCTGAGCAGTGCAACATCCGCGTCCGGCGCTACGGTGGTCGCAACATTCCCTACGGCGAGGCTGCCGAATGACGGACAGGCACGCGGACAACAAGGCGGCGCTCTCGCCGCTGCGTGCTGCACAGTACAACTGGGACAGCAACGCTATCCGTGCAGCACTTGACCGGCTATGCACGGATGATGTCGTGTTCCGCCTCGCGCACCCGTTTGGCAACATGGCGGGCGCGGCTGCATTCCACGATCAGGCATTGGCCGTTCTGCGCGCCGCATGGCCGGACGTTGAACGGCGCGACTGGATCGTGATGGCAGGCACCGATGATCATGGACACGACTGGGTGGGGTGTGGCGGACATTTTGTCGGCACATTTATCGCGCCCTTCCTCGACATCCCGCCGACAGGGCATCTTGCGCATATGCGCTTTCACGAATTCTATCGGTTCAGCAATGGAAAGGTGATTGAGTATCAGGCGCTCTGGGACATTCCGGAGGTGATGATGCAGGCCAATGCCTGGCCGATGTCGCCATCGCTGGGACGCGAATTCTGCGTGCCCGCTCCGGCCACCGGTGACGGTTTGATCCGTGCCGCCCGAGACGAAGTCCATAGCAGGGCCAGCCAGGCCATTATCGTCGACATGCTCAATCACATGAAACGCCACCCCAGTCAGGGTGGTCCCGAAGTAATGGAGATGCCGCGCTTCTGGCATGAAACGATGAATTGGTATGGGCCCGCAGGCATTGGGACGGGGCGCGGCATTGCCGGTTTCCGCAATTGGCACCAGATTCCGTTTCTCAATGGGATGCCCGATCGCGGGCAATACGTCGATGATATCGTCTACCACTTCTTTGGTGACAACGACTATGTTGGCGTGACCGGATGGCCGGACATGATCCAGACCGTGTCCCATGACGGATGGCTGGGGATCGCACCAACCGGCAAGAAGATCACCATGCGCAGTCTGGATTTCTGGCGGCTGGAGAAGGGACGCATTCGTGAGAACTGGGTCATGGTCGACCTTCTGGACGCCTACCGTCAGTTGGGCGTTGACGTCTTTGCGCGCCTGCGTGAGTTCAACAAGGCCCGCGTGCCGGGTCGTGTTCCATTCCCTGTGGGGGACGCATGATCGATTTGCCACGCACACCGTCGTTCAGACTTGATGGCAAGCGTGCGCTTGTCGCCGGCGGCTCGTCGGGGATAGGGCTTGCCGCCGCTGTTGCCTTGGCCGAGGCCGGTGCAGAAGTCACGCTTGCGGCACGCAAGGCGGGCAAACTGGCGGACGTTGTGGCCCAGATGAAAAATGCTGGCATGGCTGCCAACGCTCTGTCACTCGATATTGCCGACATCGGCGCAACCGAAGCGGCCGTTGAAGCCGCCGGCCCGTTTGATGTGCTCGTTAACTCGGCAGGTCTCGCCATCCACTCTGCTGCGCTGGAAACCACAGAGGCCGATTTCGATGCGGTCTGCGATATCAATATCAAGGGGGCCTACTTCCTGACCCGGGCCGTCGCGAAAGGTCTGATTGAAGCGGGCAAACCCGGCAGTCTGATCAACATCACAAGCCAGATGGCACTTGTGGGTGGGATTGACCGCGCGGTCTATTGTGCCACCAAGCACGCGGTCGAGGGTTTTACCAAAGCCATGGCGATCGAATGGGGCAAGCAGGGTATCCGCGTGAACACCATCGGCCCGACCTTTGTACGGACACCGCTGACCGAACAGACTTTCAGCAACCCTGAACGCGTCAAGTGGATCATGGACAAGATCAAGCTCGGCCGCGTGGGCGAAGTGACAGATATGATGGGTCCTGTGGTCTACCTCGCGTCTGATGCCTCCGCTCTGATGACAGGCAGCCACCTTTCGATAGACGGAGGCTGGACCGCGGACTGATGGAAAAGGTTACCTCTCTCCAGGTCGCGCAGCGCGCAGG
>CAZOMZ010000002.1:2183-6664 GCA_964581065.1 uncultured Loktanella sp.
GGTGTCGATAAGGTCATGCATGACTTGATGGCCTACCAGGTGGACGGGATCGTTCTTGCCTCGGTGTCGATCAGCTCTGATCTTGCCGACCGGGCCAAAGATGCCGGAATTCCCGTCGTTCTGTTCAACCGGGGGCAGGATGATATGGGGCTGACCGCAGTCACATCCGCGAACCGCCTTGGCGGGCGCCGCGTGGCCGAGTTTCTTCTTGCGGGCGGGCATCAACGGATTGCGCATATTGCGGGCTGGCAAGGCAGCTCGACGGGCCGTGATCGGCAGGCTGGCTTTCTAGAAGGATTGGACGAAGCCGGCGTTGAACCGCACAGCCTCATTGACGGGATGTATAACCGCGATGTTGCTGCCTCCTGCGCGCATGATCTGCTGGGTGCCCAAATCAGGCCCGATGCAATCTTTGTCGGCAATGATCACATGGCTTTTGCAGTGATGGACGCGATCCGCGCGGCTGGCATCACACCCGGAGAAGACATCTCGGTTGTGGGATATGATGATGTGCCACTGTCGGCTTGGGGGGCTTACGACCTGACGACGATCCGCCAACCCGTCAACCGGATGGTCGATACGGCAGTCGATACAATGCTGACGCAGATCGAGCAGCCTGAGACGCCACCACGTCAGATTGAAATTGAAGGGCGGCTTGTTGTGCGCAGTTCGGCCCGTATTCCAGAAGGATGGACCCAATGAAGGGATTTGATCCCAAGTTTACCGATTTCCCCGACTACATCATCGGGATCACCAAAGAAATCTGGGAAGATCGCGGAATTGCGACGCTGCACCACTACTATGCGCCCGACATTGTGGTGCGGTCTCCAGCATCGGTAGTGGTGGGCAATCAGGGTGTGATCGCTGCAACGATGGCGACGCTTTCCGAGTTTCCAGACCGCGAACTCTTGGGCGAGGATGTGATCTGGTCCGGCACTCCCGAAGACGGAATGCTGTCCTCGCACCGGATTATCTCGACAGCGACCCATGCCCGCGACGGTGTTTATGGGGCGGCTTCGGGCAAGAAACTACGCTACCGCATCCTGGCGGATTGCCATGCCAAAAATAATGCCATCGACGACGAATGGCTGATCCGCGACCAGACCGCGATTGTGCGACAGATCGGATGGGATCCGAAAGACTACGCCCGCGATTTGATTGCGCGCGAAGGCGGGCCCGAGACCTGCGTGAAACCTCTCTCACCTGCGACGGACCTGCAGGGTCCTTACAAAAGCAGGGGCAACGACAACGCATGGGGCCAACGCCATGCTGACTTGCTGAACCGGATCATGGGCGCGGATATGGCGGTGATCGAAAGCGACTACGACCGCGCCGCGCAACTGGAGTATCCCGGTGGCGAAACCGGCCACGGCTGGGCCGCTGCAGATGGGTTCTGGATGGGGCTGCGGGCGGCCCTGCCCGATGCGACCTTTACCATCCACCACCAGATCGGACGGGATGATCCCAACATGCCACCACGGTCCGCAATCCGCTGGTCGCTACATGGCAAACACAGCGGCTGGGGTGCATTCGGCAAACCTTCGGGGGCAGAGGTCTATGTGCTGGGTATCAGCCATGCCGAATGGGGCGAGCTGATCAGCGGCCAGATCAAGCTACGCCGCGAATGGACACTCTTTGATGAGACAGCCGTCTGGAAGCAGATCCTGCTGAAAACAGGAGCCATGTAGTGGGGCAAAGCGAGACCACGAAACGGCTGCATGCCTTGTTTCAGGCCAACCGCGCTGAACGATTGAACCCGCATCCACCGGGACTGTTCTGTTGAAATGAAACTTCAAAGGACAACCCAAGGACAACAATACATGACACCTCAAGACATGGAATCCCGCATCGTTCGCTACGGCGATCTGCAACCCTGCAAAACCGCGTTCATCGACGCGCACACGCCGGGCTCCGATCAGAAAGAGAACTTTACCATCATCGGCGGCGGCGTCTCTGAAAGCCCCGATCAGCATGTGCATATCGGCATTCCGCATGGCTTCAACATCGGCGCGGCAGGCCAGCCGCCCAAATGCCGCAACAGCTTGCATGACCACCACACGGCTGAAGCGTTCTTTGTCCTCAAGGGCCGCTGGCGGTTCTTCTGGGGTCGTTGGGGAACAGCGGGCGAGGTCGTTCTGGAAGAAGGCGACATCTTCAACATCCCCACAGGCATTTTCCGCGGGTTCGAAAACATCGGCACTGATTACGGGATGATCATGGCAATCCTCGGCGGTGACGACGCCGGCGGCGGCGTCATGTGGGCCCCGCAGGTGATCGAAGACGCCGCCGACCACGGTCTGATCCTTGGCGACAACGGCAAGCTCTATGACACCAAACGACAGCAGAAACTGCCCGAGGGCGTGGCACCGATGCCGCTGATGTCGGATGAGGAATTGGCCAAGCGGCCAGAACCCACAACCCGCGAGGTGCTGCCCAATCACGTGGCGCGCTATTGGGACATGATGGCGATGGCCGATAAGAAACCCGTCAACGTCATTGGCGAACATGGCCTGCTGCGTGACAAACCCGGCTTTGAGGTTGACTTTATCACGCGCGGATCGGCCACTGCCGCCAAGCACAGCCACAAGTACCCGTCGGTTCTGATGCCGATGCGCGGACATTGGAAGGTCGACTGGGACGGCGGCAGCGCAACGCTTGCGCCGGGTGACACAATGTCGGTTCCGGAGAACCTTGCCCACAGCGCAGTGCCTTCGATGACCGGCGAAGCCAGTCTTTACCATGTTGTCGCGACAGGCGATCCTGCGGGACATACCTGGAAGGGCTAGAGGCCTGACCGCACGACTGGCGCTATGCGCCAGTCTTACATTTGCCAGAGGCGCGGCAGTCGCCGGGCCGCCACAACAAAGGACCCCTCCCATGTCAAAAGTTCTGACCACCCATGTGGGCTCGCTACCGCGCACGCAGGAAGTCGTGGATTTCATCTTTGCGCGTGAACATGGCAAGGCTTACGACCCCGCCGCCTTTGACGCAGCAATGACCGCTGCCGTGTCAGAAACCGTGAAAAAACAGGTGGATGCGGGTATCGACATCGTCAGCGACGGCGAGACTTCGAAGATCTCCTATGCAACCTACGTCAAGGACCGCTACACCGGTTTCGACGGCGACAGCCCGCGCAATGCCCCCGCCGACCTGAAACTTTTCCCGAGCTTTCTCAAGCGCTTGGCCGATGATGGTGGCACACCTCAATATGCCCGCCCCATGTGTGTGGGCGAGGTGAAATCCAAAGGTCAGGGCGAGCTGGAAAAGGATATCGCCAACCTCAAAGCCGCTATGGCCGAACACGGGGCCGAGCGTGGCTTTATGAACGCCGCCTCTCCCGGCGTCATTTCCCTGTTCTTGCAGAATGACTACTACAAGACCCGTGATGCCTATCTCGCCGCCCTCGCTGACGCGATGAAGGCTGAATATGAAACCATCGTGGCTTCAGGGCTTGACCTGCAATTGGACTGCCCCGACCTCGCGCTTTCAAGACATATGCTTTTCAATGACTTAAGCGATGAAGAGTTCGTGAAGGTCGCGCAGAGCCATGTCGAGGCGCTCAACCACGCGCTCTCAGACGTGCCTGCAGAAAAGGTGCGCGTGCACATCTGCTGGGGCAACTACGAAGGTCCGCATGTCTGCGATATCCCCATGTCCAAGATGTTCGACACGCTGATGTCCACCAAGTCGCGCTATGTCCTGTTTGAAACCTCGAACCCGCGCCACGGCCACGAGTGGACAGTCTTCCGCGACCGCAAGGCTGATATCCCGGAAGACAAAGTACTGGTGCCCGGCGTCGTGGACACGACGACCAACTTTGTCGAACACCCCGAACTGGTGGCGCAACGCATCGAAAGGTTTACCGATATTGTTGGCACCGCGCGGGTGATCGCAGGCTCCGATTGCGGCTTTGGCACATTTGCAGGCTTCGGTGCAGTCGATCCCGAGATCGCCTACGCAAAGCTCAAGACCCTTGCAGAAGGGGCAGGACAGGCGTCGTGACACTCCCACTGATCCTGCTCCCGGGGATGATGTGCGATGACAGGCTCTTTGCACATCAGATGGCCGCGCTCGACGCCACTGTGCTGCCGCTAACCGAAGCGGACAACATGGAGGCACTGGCGGCGGCAGTCTTGCGGGATGCGCCGGATCGCTTTGCCCTTGGCGGGCTGTCCATGGGCGGGATCGTCGCAATGGAAGTGGTCCGCCAAGCCCCCGAACGCGTCGCAGGCCTTGCCTTGATGGACACCAATCCGCTCGCAGAGGTGCCGCAAATGCAGGCCCGCCGTGGACCGCAGATGGAGAAGGCTGCCAAGGGCGGACTGGACGCCGTCATGCGTGACGAGATGAAGCCGAACTACCTTGGCGATGGTCCCAACCGTGCCGCGATCCTTGATCTATGTATGCAGATGGCGCTCGACCTTGGGCCCGAGGTCTTCATCAGGCAGTCACTGGCCCTCCGGGACAGGCCGGACCAGACC
>CAZOMZ010000002.1:6764-36112 GCA_964581065.1 uncultured Loktanella sp.
CGCCGGGTCGATACGCCGACTGTCTGCAATGCCATCGAGATGATCGAAGGCAAGCGCGGCTTTGACAGGTTTACGCGCGGCACGGTGCTGTGCAGCGATCCAGCCGGAGGCGCGATAGTCGGCTATGCCCGCACCGCCAAAATTGCAGCCATTGCGCCACCGACCGAAGCGCCGGAGGTGATCAAACAGCGCCGCATGGACTACTACCGCCACATGGCATCAGGCCCCCGCCCCGCGATCGCAGTCATTGAAGACCTCGACGGTGAAAACGCGATCGGTGCATTCTGGGGCGAGATCAACACAACGGTGCACAAAGGTCTGGGCCTGTCAGGGGCGCTGACCAATGGTGTCATGCGCGACCTCGGCGATCTGCCAGAGGGCTTCCCCGTTGTGGCCGGCTCAGTTGGTCCAAGCCATGGTTTTGTCCATGTGCGCGAGATCGGGACCGAGGCGTCTGTCTTCGGCCTTGCCATCGCAGACGGTGAGCTTGTCCACGCTGACCGGCATGGCGCACTGGTTATTCCGTCGGCCTATGTCACTGACCTCGGCGCGGCGATCGAAAAGCTGCTGGAGGTCGAGCAACTGGTATTGGGCCCGGCGCGGGAAGAGGGTTTTGACTTCGCTGCATTCGAGGCCGCCTGGAGTGCGTTCGAGGCGGCCCGGACCTGAGATTGACCGAACACCTATGACGACATGACGCGGATTGTCCTCATTCATCCGGGCAATTGCGAATAATTCCGAGACGGACTCAGCGACCACAAACACCTCTCGACCAACCAAGGTTACGCCCAGCGCCGCAGGTGACGCGTGTGAATTGACCTTTCGCAATACTGATACCAACTGATCGTTGTCAGTCGCTGTCCGGTATGGGTCGAGATGTGACAGCCCTTGGATCCACTTTTCAGCAACCGGGCATGCAAAGCCATTCGACTGCTCTCGGCGCAGGGCAGTCAGTAGCCGACCGGAACAATACGGACACTTGCAGCAGGACAAACCGCAACCTCCGCCAAAGGCGGCACGCGGCTGTGTCCGCAGATCGGCTACTCCTGCCGGATGATCACCAGTGGCGGAGAGCCACTCTTGTAGATCAGGTATTTGTACGGATCATCTTCTTCATCGGCGCCTTTCACTGGCAAGCCGGTCATATAGCCATCCAGTCCGATCCCCTGCGGCAGCAGCAGCACATGCCCTTGTTGCAATGCATCCCGGTCGAGCGACATGAAGATGGCGAGCTCTGCCAGCGTCTCTTCGCGCCCACCCAAACCGCCTAGAACGACAGATGTCGGATCGGGGCGATTTGTCAGGATATTGCCGGTGTCGATCTGACGTCGCTCGGACATTGAGAACGCCAGTTCGCCTGCCTCCAGCCCATTGGTCGCAACCGCAAGAATCTGGCCATCCATGTCTTCTCTGACGCCGGTAAAGGCCGTTTCGGCGAAGACATCAAACAGCCGCTGCCGGAAGGTCGCGTCGCTGCCGATGATCGTATCGTTCACGACCAGTTCGGGCCCGGCTGTGGTTATTTCGCCGGTTTCAAAGCGGCCGAAATCGACATAGACCGCGCCATCAGATGTCGGCAGGCCGGGGTCTTCTGGGCGGATCAGAGCGATCAGTCGGCCCGAGATATCCGGCGCACCTCCGCCGGTCGTGCCAGTAAAGGCTGGATCATCCGCAATCACATTCAGATCTACGCGGCTTGCCGGTACACCACCCGCGCCAGAAAGCTCCAACCGCAGACCATCGTCGGCGGTCAGGTCATAGAGGTTGGCATCGATCAGATCCGCATTCAGATCCGCTGTCTGCTTGATCTCGGCCAGTGCGATATCAATACGGGCGTCAGGATTGAGCGCCTCCATGATCAGGTGGTCCGGCCCCGTAAAGGCCACCGTGCCAAAGCGATTTGGATTCCGCTCCACCAGCGCAAGTGCCACCTCGTCGATCAGGTCAATTTCGCCGCGCCCGATAAAGTCGATGTCCAGACTGTCGCGGGAGCGCAGGGTCATTGTTCCGCCAGCCGCAAGGATCTCGGCCGAGAGGGTTCCGCCGGTCAGCGTCCGGTCGATTGTCAGATCACCCGATTGCGCGATGGCATAGCCAAGGCCACCATCCGCGGTGCCGAAGGTGGTTGTGATGTTGTCACGGGCAAACTGGTTCAGGACCGCCCCATCCAGAAGACTGACGCCATAGGCCGCGTCCTGCGGTGTCGAGATGCTGCCACCAAAGCCAAAGAGGTGCACAGTCGGCGCAAACAGGTCGGCATCCGCGGTGCTAATCCCCCCCAGACTGGATATCACAATATCGTCCAGCGCCGTCACATCGCCGAGGGCGACATCACCAGTGGCAAAGAGATCAAAGATGCTGCCGCCTGTGCTGGCCGTGATCAGTGTGATCGCCGTCGCCTCGTCCAGATGCACATCCTGCGCCGCAACGTCCAAGGTCAGCAGGTCCAGGGCCGTCTTGATCCGCAACGGCGTGCTGGCGGTAGTATCTGTAAACTGCACGGTCGTTCCCGCGCCTGCAGCATCTGCCACAAGGCTCAGGCTTGCGGGGTCCACGTCGCTGACCGAACCGCCAACCGTGATCCCCAGCGCTTCAGAGGTGGCATTGCCGGTGGCGATCCGCCCCAGCGCCAGATCACCCAAGACCGTCAGGTCGATCGTTCCAGTATTGCTGGTGATGTTCTGACCCGCCTCCATGATCAGCCCCTCTCCAAACCAGAGGGTCTGATTGCCGCCGATCGTCTGGATGGCATCAGCTGCAAGGGTGACCGTCCCGCTTTCGACGCGCAATGATAGCGGTGTCTCTGCACCCTGCGACTGGAGCGCTGTGATCCGGCTGTCCTGACCAAACGCCGTGATATCGACAGGACCGCTTTGGGCGACCGCATCAAGCGTGCCTGCACTCAGCCGTGCAGTACTCTGGAGACCGATCCCTCCGGCTGCCGATATCTGCAGGCGGCCCGGCGTGACTGCCGAGGTCACCTCGAGATCACCGGCCACTGCGATCTGTGTCTCGGAGGTCGGATTATCGGACTGCGACAAGGAGGCGACTGTCAGATCACCGTCATTGCGCAGATAGAGGTCCGATGTCTCGGCTGCGCCGTCCGGCAGACCGCTGCCAAAGCGCAGTGTGCTGACGGCCGTTGTGATTGGTGCGGCCTGCGTGCCCCAGTCTGCCTCTGCCTCGATTGTGAGAATGCCACCGGTGATATCTGTTCCGGTCGGACCGGCCGAGATGACAGGCGCGCCTGTCGTAAAGGCCAAGGTGCTGGTCGCCCCGAATGTGACTGGATCGATGCCCGAGAAAGTGAGCGGAGCCAGGTTTCCTGTGACGATCCGCCCGCCTGCGGCGCTGTCAAATCCGGCGAGCGTCAGGCCAAGCTGGCTTGCGATATGAATGTCCCCGAGGGTCGCGGTCACGTCGACAGAACCCGCGGGGTCGGTCTGCCGCAGTCCCAGTGTCTGTGTATCCGTGCCGATACTGTCCGCCCTCAACACAATCTGGCCACCAAAGACGCGGTCAGCTGCACCACCGATCCCATCGGTCAGCGCACCCGCGACATCAAGCGAAAGCAAATCACCCGCCAATGCGGCGACGATGGCGATGTCCCCGTCAGGCGCGACGACATAGGCCGAGGTGCCCGCCCCGAATTGCAGCGTTCCGTTTGTGCCAGTTGCCACGGTGAAAGGCACCTCTGCGGTTCCGATCCCGCCTACACCAGATTCAATCTGAATGCTGTCAGCCGTGATTGCAGTGCCGATTGTCCCTGCGTTGAGCAAATCACCGTCGATCCGCAACTCGGCCCGACCTGCTGTGGTGATACTTGCGACGCGCGCGTCCAGTTCGCTGGCAAGGAAAACATCACCGGCGTTGCCTTCAACGGTCAGTGTCCCCGCAGCGACCTGATCCTGCGGGCCAATCAGGGCGAAATTCACATCGTCTTCCTGCCGCACCACGGTGTTGCCGTTGGCATCGACTGACAGATCTCCGGGCAGGGCCGCTGCCAGAACGGCCAGATCTGCCTGCGACAGCCTCTGGCCCGGCTGCGACGGCGCGGCAATGACATAACCGCTGAGGATTTCGCCCACGCCATTGGCCGCCGTGATTGTGATGTCGCCCGCGGCAGAGACATTGGGGCTTTCATCGCGGGGGTTCGTGTCAGCGCTTGGCAGAACCACCCCCTGCGCCACGCTCAGCGTCAGTTCTTCCAGCGTCCATGCCAGATCATTGACCATCGCGTCACGGAAAGCTGCCAATGGCAACGCGGGGTCTTTCTCGGCCTCTGCCGCGCCGTAGACATAGGCCGCATCGAAGACCGCTTCACGGTTCCACAGCGCATAAAGTGCGTTTTGTTCTGTGACATAGGCCTGCACGCGGTCATTCGCCGCGTCCCCGCTCGGATCAACGGTGCCGCGCAATGCCGTTTCAGTCGCACCATCGAGAACAAAGCCGATTGGTGTGCCGCCCTCCTGATTGCGGGCCTCCCAATAGGAGAAATACTGCGCGGTCACGCGAGCGTCGTAGGCCGCGATCTGCGCTGCCTCGCGCTCGGCCAATCGCGTCGGATCGGTCAGCCCCAGTTCTTCGCCCCAAAGCGCCTCCAGCGCTTCGATCGTGCGCAGATCGGCGACTTCTTCAGAGTTGCGATCAACCACTGCACCTGCTGCCGCCGCAAGGCGCACAGAGCCGGTAATGGATGAAACAGAGCCGAGCCCGAGATCGCCAGTCGGCGCAAGAATATCGATGTCACCCTGCGCTGAAGCATAGAGTGCACCCCCGTCGGTGACCACGCGCAATGGTGCTGCAGAGCCGTCACCCAAGGCCCCTGCGCGTGCATCCAGCGTCACATCCGTTCCGCTGATGATGCCGCCCGCAACTTGTGTGATCGCCCCGGCAGCACGCAGGTCGATCCCGCCGACACGTGTCGCACCGGACTGGTTGTTCCTGTTGGTGGTCCGGATGGTATTCACAGTCAGGGCGCCACCGATCTCTTCCAGCGAGACGCCATCGCGCGCCATAGCGTTCACAATCGCGCCTTCGGCCATGTTCAGCCGTGCCGCGCCACCGCCGACATCCGCAATGACACCACCGGCAGCATTCAACGTGAGCGCCCCTGCGGTCAGCGAGACAGTTGGTCCACCGGTCAGGATCGAGCCGGCATTCGACGTTACACTCAGCGCGTTTTGTGATGCCCGCACGTCACCATTGAAGATGATGTCGCCCTGTGAGGTCAGGGTCGAAGCCTGCCCCGCCTGCCCGCCTGAAAAGCGGATCTCGATTGGTTTGTCGGCGCGGATACGATGTTCGTGGGTCGTGGTTTCAACGAAAAGGAACTCCTCGGTATGCACAATAGTGTGCAACTTGTTCAGACTGTCCTCAGCGCTGCGCAACGTCGGATCAACATCGTAAATCAGTCCGTAAAGCCGCTGGTCCGACGGCCAGAGGTTAAGATCGTCAGGCCGCACCGCAGCACGGGTCAAGCCAGTCTCGGTGGGGGCCCAGTAGTTGCTTAGGGCGTTGTCAAAATACTGTTGCTGATCAAGAAGGGCTGCATCATCGGGTGACAACCGGTCAAGTGATGTGAGACGGGCGGTGCTGCCACCATAGACAGGCACGATGAACGAGTTGTCGGCGCTGTTGTAGCTGTATGTGCCGTTCCGAAGTTGGCCGTTTGTGCGCTCATACCTGTAATTGTAGTCGTAACCACTACCGATTGATGCCTGCACAGGGCTGTAGCCATCGGGTGTTTCGGCATAGTTGTGGATCGGCTCGTTGAACCCAAACAACGTACCAAGATCATATCCGGGTGCCACGGCAAGCGGGATCTTGGTCACACGAAACAGTTGGCTGACCGGCAGGTCGTGGCCAAGCCGATAGTCACCCTGCACCAGTTCAATCTTGTAGCGGGCCATCCGGACAAGATCGACGTCTTGCGTCACATAGACCAGATCTCGGTTGGCCGTGGTGGCATAGCTGCTGGTGGCCGCGACCGTCGGGCCCTGCACGAGCCGGGCGGGAACATTCGGCTCATCCGCGGCATAGATGATCGCTCCGGTGTTGGGATCATAGTTATCATAGATCGAAATGCTGCCATTCAGGCTGCGGTAGTCTGTGGTCACGAAATCGACCAGCGTCCCACCGCCGTCATAGATCGGACGCGAAAGATCACGGATGCGGACCAGACCCGCCTGATTTTCACCCGTTTGCAGGCTGATGCTGTTGAAAACAACGTCAGTGGTGATCTCGGACTGCAACTGCAGTGATCCCTGCCCGTCAATCGCCTCAAGCGAGCCGCCGCCCGTCGAAATCACATCCGCGGTGATAAAGATCGCGCCGCCGTTGGTGCGGATAGGATCGATCTCGATCTGATCGGTGGCAAAGTTATAGTAAACATCTGCGTTGGTATCGGCCGAGAGGCCGTTCACAAAGGCCACATCGCGCCCGGCAATAAGCCCCGGCGCATCCGAGCCGGGCGCCTGCAACTTGATCCGGTCGCTGCGATCCCATTGGGCAAATTCGTTCAGTGTTGGCTGCAAAGCGGCCTGAAGGTTGACCTTGAACGCACCTGTGCCGGCGCGGATGGGGGCACTGACATTCAGGTATTCCGCCACCAGAACGATGTTGCCACCTGCAGAAATCCCCGCAGTTGCGACTGGCACCGGTGGCGTAAGCGACACACCCGCAGGATCCCAGACGAAGTTGCCGATATTGGCGCCGTTGTTCAGCCAGACACCGAGGTCATACTCTCGCTGTCCCAGCGCCTGATAGTCCGTGATGGTGTTCCTGTAGCTGATGTAGGGCGCCGGACCTGCGTAAACGACTCCCGGCGCAGGAGAGACGATCTCGATCCCCAATGCCGCGTTCAACTCGACCGATTCCGCTTCGACGTTGCCCTGGGAATAGATGCTCCCGTCAGTACTGGTGATCCGCACCCCCCCCTGACGGTTCACGATCCGGCCCAGAATCTCGATATCGCCAGTGGCGTTGGCGGCGGCTGCGTGCACGTTGCTGACCGACACCGTGATGGTGTTGTCGCCAAACTCCCAGCCCGGGGGTTCATCGTAGTTCCGCGCAAAAGAGACATCAAAGGCGTAGGCTGGATCGGCAGCCGTCAGTAGAGCACCGTTGAAGCTGATCTCGCCCCCTTCGACCTCGGTGATCTCAAGCCCCTGCAGGCTGACGATTGCACCGGATGAGGCCTGAATACGGATATCTGCCTCATCAGCCGCGGACACACTGCCCGTTGCAGCGCCTGTCAGCGTCGTTGCATTGATCCGGACCGATCCCTCTGAGGCACGCAGATAGCCCACGTCGATCCGCGTGAGCGGGGCAGCCCCGTCACCACCCAATGCATTGATCCGCCGCTCGTATGAGGCCACGACTTCGGTCAGGCGGTCCCGGGTGGACAGATTGAGGCCACCCTCGTCAAGTTGCTGCTGGACTGACGCCTGCAATGCACGCAGCCGCGCCACTTCATCGCTGTTGACGGTAACCGTAAATGCTCTGAGTGCTGACAGCCTGCGATCATAGGCGTCAAGCACCGCCTGCAGCCGGTTCTGGCTCAATTGGTCCAGAGAGCCTCCGTCCAACTGCACCTGAACTTCGTTGCGCAATGAGGTCAGGCGGGCAATCTCGGCGACATTTGCTGCGTTCGTGCCGGGCAGCGGTGCATTGTCCTGACTTTCGAAACCCGACCCATCCGGCAATGCCATCTGGGTGTTGTCGACGACATTGTTTGCGTCAAAATTCAGGATCTGCCTGTTGTAGGCGCCGGCCTTGACGGTTCCGGCGATATCGACTGTGCCTTGACCGCTATCAATGGTGCTACCGGTGGTGATATCGAGCACCAAGGACACGCCCGCAAGCGATGCCGCATCCGAGACAAGCTCCAGATAGAAATCCTTGGCCAACCCGTAGCCACGCACGTTGCGCACCCCTTCCGAGGCGTTCAGCCAGAGGTCTTGATAAGCCAGAACCTCGGCCCCGGGGGCAATGGTTACGCCCGCATTCACAAGCGAGGTCGCATCTGCAACAGGGTGCAGGACCAGCGAAATCGGCGTTGCCGTCCGGTTGAACACGCGCGCCTCTGCCGACACGGTGACCTGTTGCTCGGCCGCGTTCACATATCCGGCAGACAGCGTGATGTCTGAAAGGCTCTCAAGTGCGGCGCCTGCGTTGATGGTCACTGCGCTGTCGCCGTTGTAGGTCGCATAAGCCTTGGCAGATGGCACCCCGGCCAGTCCCGACGCGGTCGAGCTTTGTTGCGCGGTCACGACGGCCGTCGCCCCGCTCGAGACGATCAGATCGCCGGCAGCGCGGACGGTCGCATCATTGATTGTGACCGCGTCGCGGTGGATCACCGTAACATCGGTTTCGCCAAAGGGGGCCGCCAGCACGCCGGCGGCATCAACGACGAGGTAATCCCCGATGTTGTAAAAACTCTTGGTGTTGATCCGGAACGGTTTGGCCAGATCGGGATCTCCGATTTGCACCAGAAGTGCCCCGTCATTGATCAGGGTATCGACGTTGAAAATGCCGCTGACGGTACTGTCCAGAACCGCCCCTGTCGCCAATCCACCCGACTGGCTGTCCATGTTGCGGCCGTTTGCAAGCCGCGTTGCATTGTTCTGCGCAGAGACTTCCGCAAAATTGGCATAGGCGGTCGTTCCGCTGCCGATGCGCAAATCGACATCTGCATTCATGCGTGTGCGCGAAATCGCGCCCGACACGCCAACGAGCGAGGCGGCGGTGTTGTCAAAGCCCGCTGTCACATCCGCGCTTTGCACAGCCCGCAACGTAAGAGCACCGTTCAGGCGGGTCTCGTCGGGTTGATCCAGATCGCCCGCCTGCAGATAGACCTGCTGTCCATCGGTGCCGATATCGGTTGCCGTGACCGCCCGATGGGTCAGATTGCTCTGGCTGAAGTCGCCACCAAGGATTGCGCCCGAACCGGTCGTCACATCAATGATCAGGTTCTGATCATTGCGTGCCTCGACAAGCAGGTTCTCGCGGGCGCTGAAGAAGCCGCTGTTGATCTGGTTGGTCACGCGCGCCGTGCCGTCGCCCTGCCCCACATCGGCAATCACGGCGCCGACGGCCAGCGCGCCGACTGTCTTGCCAGTGGCGACACCGCGCGTTGTCACGCCATCGGCACCCGACCGGATCAGCACGCTCCCTGTCCGCGAGACCAGCGCCGTCGGCATCAGCTGATCGCTGCCTCCGTCGATTACTGTTGTCACAGTGTAGGCCGTCTTGGCATCGGCAAAGGCACCGCTCCCCGCCAAGCCGCCTGCCAAGGTAAGCGTCTCTGCAAAGGCCGAGACGTTTTCGCCTGCGATCTGCGATACTTCGGTGGTTGCAACGATCCGCGCCGCGTCAATGGAAACCGCGTCAATTGTGGTGGTAACCGCTGCATTCAGCTCGGCTGTGGCGTCAGAGACGACGAGCGATCCCGCCCCTGCCACTGCAAGGCCATAAGCGTCGGCGCGCGCGACACCTGCATTGCGGTTATCCAACGTCACGGTCCCGCCTGCGATCATCTGGGTCCGGTTGAGTGTCAGAGCGTTGGCCGCACTGTTGCGCGCTGTGGCAAAGGCCCCCGAGACGGCCGCCAGCCCGCCGCCTTGCGCGGTAATGGAAATCGCTTCGGCAAAAGATTCATCAAGCGCACGCAGCGCAACGGTTTCGGCGGCGATCCGTGTGACAGCGCCCGTTCGACGTCCGACAATGACCTCGGCCTGACCGGTGTTGTGCACCTGCGTATAGGTCACGCCCAGCGCACCGATGCCCGCCAGACCGGCGTTCTTGATCTCGGCCCGGGCACGATCTGCGCGGGTGGCAAGAATACTGATCTGTGAGCCGCCACCGCTGGTAGACAAGGCGACACCGTCCAGAACGTCAACGCGCGACGCAGACGAAAGATCGATCAGGGATGCTCCGGCACCGACATTGAAGCTGGCCGACAGCGCAAGCGCGGTCACATCACTCCGGATAGCGCCGGCGTCGAAGCCACCGCTCATCGGGGCGGTGTCGGAGGCATCGCTGGCACGGGAACCGTCCGCCTCGTAATTGCCAGTCGTGGTCTGGGCGGAAATGGTCAGCCCATCAACGGCCGATATCACCGCATCCTGTCCAACCACGACGTCAACGCGCGACGACAGGTTTATCATTCCCAGCGAGGCATTCACGCTAAGCCCGCCGGCTGCCAGAATACCGACCTCCTGACTGATATCGGCGTTCACAAGAGCGTTGATCGCGAGATCGCCACCCGAGATAAGCCGCGCGCCCGCGCCGATCTGTACACCGACATCGCGCAGGCCCTCGGCTGCGATGCCATCCAGCCGCCCGCGCACATCCGTGCCGGACTGCGCCGTCCGATTGGCATTGGCACTTTGGGATGCGCCCGTCTCTGCCAGCAGGGTCTGACCCGCGTTACCCGCTGTCTGATCAGCCCCCAACGAGGCTTGGGTGCGGTCCAGTACGGGTGCTGCCTCGCTTCTTTGATCGCCCGCAGAGCCATCGACATTGATAATCGATACGACGACGTTCAGCGCTCCGGCGGCCACACTTGCGACCCCGAGCTGGCTGTCAATGCGGCGGTCGGCAATGGCGCCGATCGTCAGATTCCCCGCAGCCTCAAGGTCTGCGCCCTGCCCGACAAAGACGGTCGCACCACCGTTGAAATCGACAAAATTGACCGACCCACCAAATCCGGCAGCCGCTGCGATACCGACGCCGACACGGTCCGTTATCTGGGTCTCTTCCAGTGCCCGCAATGCGATGACATCCGCCACGATTGCCTGTGCACTCCCGATCTCGACACGTGTGTTGGTATCAATCAACGACACAGCTACCGAGGCAGCAAGTCCCGCCCCGCCGCCGCTGCCCGAGAGCGGACGGTTTGCAATTGTGGTCTGCGTGTTGGCCTGGACATCCACGCGCCCCGACGCCTCGACAAAGCTTGAAAGATCAGTGATTTGCGCGCTGGTGGTGGCGTCGGCCAACAGCTCGTCACGCAGCGTGGCGATGGTATCAACCGTCACGGTAGCGCTTCCGTCGACCACATTGGTGATGGAAGCGCCGGATCCCGCCAGCTTGCCAAGCGCGAGCACCCCAGCATCGGCATCAACCGAATTGCGGTTGTCGGCCGCAAGACCAACCCCGCCTTCGGATGAAATTCTTGCGCCACGCAGATTGACCTGCGCATCAGCGCGCTGGCGGTTGAAGACGACGCTGGCATTGGCCGCTGCTGGCCCCACCGATAGACCGATAGCCATCGCGTTGATCGTGCTGTCGATGTCGGCGGCAACATCGACTTGCGCAATTGCTGCGATGTTGCTGCTGTTCAGTGTCGTCTCGGCCCGCGACAGGATCAGGTTGCCTGTGCCCGACGCACCCACGGCACCACCGCCGGACCCGGCCACAAGAATTGCCCAGTCGTCAATTGTGTTCACCACGCTGGAGCCAATGCGCGTGACCTGCGCCGCTTGCGCGTTCAGATCAGCGGCCGCGGCGCCATAGAAGCTGGCAAATGCCATGTCGTTCACATCGGTCGACGTCAGGTCGATACCTGTCGGCACGTTGATCGAGACATCCCGCCCGTCGCCATAAGTGCCGTTGGCGTCGGTGATATTGGCGCCATTCCCAATCTGGACAACCGCGTTGTCGGCAAGCGTGTTATAGGTGAAGGCCGCTGTCACAGCCGCCTTGCCGGCCAAAGCGACCGAAGTGGCCAGTGTGTCGACGTTCGTTGTGGCATGCGCATCAATGATCACGCCATAAGCATTCGTGCCGCCATCAGTGGCCAGACGTGTCCCCAGCGCCAGACCGCTGTTGGCATAGCCCACCAACCGCGAGGCATCGAGAATGCGGGCACTGACCTGATTATTGGTGTCGTTGACCGTCAGCGACACACCGATTGCCGCCGTCCCACCTGCCGCGAAGTTTCCGTTTGCATCTGGCAGACGTTCTTCACCGCCAAGAAGCGCGCTGACAGTCAGGGCCTCGGCCAAGACCGCGATTGTGCCGCCCGCACGCAGGTCCGACCCGTCAGCATCGCCCCGCACAACACTCGAGACCGTGTTGCCGATGTCGTTGTAGATGGCCGACCCTGCGGCACCGGAAGACCCAGCGCCGGCCAGACTGACTGCGGTGCTGTCGACAGACGTGGTCGCGCGGGCGTCAATCAGAATGGTGTCTCGCGCGAAGATCCGGCTGTCATTCACGTCTGTCAGCACCTGCATCCCGGAGATGTTGACAGAGGTGGCCAGCCCGACCCCTGTCGAGGTGTTGAACGACAGACCGAAGCTGCGGCTTTGCAGTGCGGCTTCGCCTCTTGCGGCCAAGGCGACGGTCTCGGCGTAGATCTCGGTTGTGGACAGCAGGACCTGAGCGCCGCCACGGTTCTCGCTTGTGGCCGCGGCCGCCCCGATGGTGGTGGCGGTTCCCGCTGAAAGCCCGCCCGCATAACTGTTCTGATCGCTGTCCTGCACGGCAGTCAGCTGCACATCGTCCGCCGTGATGACCAAAGCTTCGCCGTTTATGATCGCACTGCCGGACAGCGTGCTCAGCGCAACCGTGCCGCCTGCCCCCAGTTTGCCGATTGCGGCCGACAATGAGAGGGTCGTCGCGGTCGGAGCCTGACGGGCGTTGATCCTAACAGCGGCGGCGTTTGCCTGAGCGTTCGAAAGATCGACGCGGGCATCGCGTACCGATGAGATTTGCGCAGACGACAGGCCGACGCTTTTGTCGATCGTTGCAGAAGCCCCGCCGGCTATCCCCAACATCGTGTTGCGGTTCTGTGCCTCCAGTGTCAGTGCGCCCGGGGTCGTGACCTCGGTGTTGCGCATGCTGACCAGCGTCACACCCTCTTCCTCGATCCTCACCAGAGATCCGGCAACTGATGTCGTCGCACTGGCGGCAGCACCGCCCGAGCCCCCCACGGCCACATAGGTCGCGCGGGTCGCGTCATTGGCGGTGGCTGTGACCGTCTGGGCCGAAATGCGTGTTGCGCCGAGTTCGGTGATAACCGACCGGTTGTCCTGCTTGAATGCGACAGCGCCTGCAATCAGGTTTGCGCCACCGGTCAGGTCATAGCCCACCGCAACGCCACCCGAGAGGCCGAGATCATCTGTTGTGTTGGTCGCTGTCAGGCGCAGGTCATCCGCGATCTGGAGTTCGGTCCCCGTGCGCAGGATGGCGCGTGCATCATTCTGCTGCATCAGGTTCATCGACAGTGAACCCGCGCCAGCAAAGTTTGTCCCACCGCCTGCATTGCCGACGGCATTGGCATCACTGCCCAGCAAGCCACCGGGGATTGCCATATTGCCCGCAGGCGTGCTGCTGCCAGAATTGGCCGATCCGGCAATGGCGGTTGCCAGCACGACGCCTTCGTTTGCCGATGTGATGATCAGGCTATCGGCAGCAAAACTGCCCACACCTGCGGCGTCCAGACCATAGAACGCCCGCGTATCGCGCCGGACGATATTGATTGCGCCGCTCGCCGTGGCGGCAGCCGATCCATTTGTGAACCCGCCCGCACCCGCAATCGTGAGCAAGCGGCTGTCATCGCGCGCCACAATCGCCACGTCGGTGGCCGATACCTCGGCGCGCGCACCAAGGCTGGCCGTTGTTTCCGTTTCAAAGACGGCCGCCGCGACTGCAGCATTGATTGCCACCGATGAAGCTTTTTCGAGACCGCCGGATTTCGAGACAGTCAACTGCGTTATGTCGTTGATCGCCTGAACATCAAGCGTCCCGATATCCGTCAGAACTGCGTCACCAATAGCCGCCTCGACGTCCGAAAAGATCCGCGGCACGGACACATTCGCTCCGACCAGCGCCCCTGCCCCCGTCGAAGGCGATCCGGTGATCAGGTTGCCCGCACCACCGTTGGCAGCCGCATGGACAAAAACAGCCTCGGCTCTGGCGGTCACATCAAGGTCAGCAGCGTTCATGATGACTGCCCCGTCCGCAATCAGCGCACGGGTGTCGACGTCGACTTCGAACAGGTTGACGCTGACACCCAGCGTCCGCTCCTGATCCTCTGCCTCGGAGGAGTCATCCAGCGTTTTGACACCGACGGTGGTGGTCAGCAGAATGGCCGGATCAAAGATATCCTCGAACAAGGCGAAATCGGGTGTCTGGGCGTCACCACTCAGAGGGTCAAAGGCGCCAAGACCGCTGAGGTTCATTGCAGCATCGAAGCGACCGTCGAAGTCCAGCACCTGCGCAGTGGTCTGGAATTGGCTGAGCGCATCGACATGCACTGCGTCAGGCGTATCGACACGGGCATCAGCCCCGATCTCGGCGGTGGTTGTGCCGCCCAGTTCCGCCAGAGACATTCCGTAGAAAAAGCCGAACTTCTTGTCATCGGTCGGAGGGGTTTCACTGTCGGTATTGGCGTCAATGATCTCGGCGATCGACCCCATCTGCGCCAGCACGCCGCGTGTCAGGCTCGGGTTGGCAACCGTGCCTGCTTCGTTGGCCGTGGCATAGCGTTGCGCGGCAGTAACGCTGACCGCGCCGGTCGTCGTCACATCAGCATCGCCGATCTGCACAGTCGCATTGCCACCACCCAGATATGCACCGCCCAACGTGGCCGTGGTCACGTCATTGGTCAGTTGCACGTCGATGGCCGCGCCAACCGCTGTCTTGTCCTTGAAGCTGTCGCTGTTGCCCGCGCCGCTTTCGTCTTCGCCGGTCAGGCTTGACTGCACACGGCTGCCACTGGCCTCGGCGGCGTCATTGGTGCTTTCGCTGTTTTCAGGCTCGTCCGTGCCCTCGGGGGCGGCCGCAAACATTGTCGCTGTCGTGGAGTGCGTGTTGTCGAAATACAGTGTCTCGGCGCCAAGATCGACACGCTGCGCCGTGATCTGTCCGCCCAGTGCGGCCTGCGTCAGGCTGTCCGATGTGGCGTAAGTCAGTGCGAGCACCAGATCGGCCTCGCCATTGCCTTGTGATTGGTTGCTGATCTGATGCGACCGTCCAGTGAACGCTCCGGCAGTCAGTGCCCCAGCCGCGTTGATGCTGCCGCCACTGACCAAAAGCTGGTTGTTCAGCGCTTCTTGCGCGATGGCCACAGTCGTGGGTGCAGTGCCGCCGTTGACAGACACCCCGAGCGACAGGTCTGCAAATGCTGTGCTGGCGAGAACAACGTCGCCCGCGTCGGTGGACAGCGCACTATCTGTGACAACAACGGCGCTATTGGTAGCAACCTTGGCCACCGCAAGGCTGAGGCTTTCGGTTTCGGGCGCGATATTCACCACGGTTTGCGCGTGGCTTTGAACGTAAAGCGTCTCGTTGACGGGGTCATAGCTATCGGCAAATGACACTGCTGCGGTCACACCGTAAGCATCAACAAGTGTCGTCGGCGACGCTCCGGCACCTGTGGACCCGAAGAACCCATGCGCTGCCAATGGCCCGACTGAACCGCCTGTTGTGCCCGCGTCCCAATCCCCGGTCGCCGTCAGCCGGCTCTCGGAGATCGTGATCTGCGCCTCTGCTGTGACTTCTTGCCAATCAAGCGGCAGGGCCGAAATGGCCGCGTTACGTCCTGTCTCGATTGCGGAAATGGCCGCATCGGTCAGCGCATTGATTGCAGCCGAAACCGAGCCATTGGCCTGCTCTTCGGCGTTGTAAGCGGTCTGCGTTGCGTCCGCCTCGGCATCGGTGACGGTATTGCTGGCAGCAGCCGTCGCCGAAACCACAATGGCACCAGCCTCAATCGTCACCTGATCCAGTGTGATGCGAGCACCAGCAGGCGCTGCAGGCGAAAGAAACAACCCGTTGGCATTGACCGACTGGTCTGCCACCAAAGCGACGCGGCCGTCGTCGGTTCCGGTCGCATTCGCCGTGATCGTGGCACCGACGGCTGATATCTCGGCCGCTGCAAGTGTCAGGTCACCTGCCCCGGTCGCGCCGGTGGTATCGATCAGGGCACCGGCAGACAGTGTAATGCGGCCTGCGACGACGGTTGCATCGCCCCCGCGGGTCACAAGCATCCCATCAAATATCGCGCCTGATCCGCCGGTGGGTGCGTCCAAGGTGCCAAGCGCAACGTCCTGCGCAGTGATCAGAGCACTGCCGTCCAGCCCTGCGGCTCCGGCAAGATCAAGGGTTCCGCCCAGTTTCACCGTGTCGCCTTGCACGTAGATGAAACCGCCCGATGCACTGTCGCTTGAAGCGTCCAGCAGAGCGCCATCGGCGATCCAGATGTCGCCACCCTCAAAGCTGTTCAGAGCGATCGAACCTGCGTCGTAGCCGACACCCTCAACCGACAGGGTCGCCCCGTCTTCGAGCACCAGTTGGTTTGCGGCCTCGGCCCTGATCTGGCCACCCTGACGGGCATTGGGGACTGCGGGGTCTTCTTCACCGCTGGCTTGCAGGGTTGCGCCACCGCCAACGGTAGCGGTGCCCGCGCCAAAGCGAATGACACCGTTTTGCACCGTCGCATGATCAGCCGATTGAACATGGCTTGTATTGACCGCTGCCGTGACTGGCGTGCCAGCAGCATCAGGCGCTTTTGCCGTGATCAAGCCGTAGAGGGCCAGATTGCCCGCCGTCCAGATGCTGACACTTTCAGCGGCAATTGTCCCGCCGGTCTCGACACGGATCTCGGCACCTGACAAGGCGGCGGTATTGCTGACAATCTCGGCAACCGTTGCCCCGGTCTGCGCGGTCGACAATGTCAGCCGCTGGCCGGTCACAGTACCGCCGTTGACGATCGAGATGCCGTTGGGATCGGCCAGAAAGGCATTGGTGCTCTGACCGCTTTCGCCGACAAAATTCAGCGTGCCTGCAATCCGGCTGCCGGTGCCGCCTGTAACGATATTCACGAGTGCCGAAGCCGCATCCGGCTGGATCAAGTTCAGGGTCCGGCCGCTGGCAAGATCGAACTGCGTAAAGCGGTTCACCCCAACACCGCCTTCGAACACATTGGTCAGAATATCGGTTGTCTGACCTGACTGCGAAATTGCCGCATTGTTATCATTGTCCAGAACAACCTGCGCCTGAAGCGCAACGGGGGGCAAGAAACACAGAACCGTGCCTGCCAAAAAGCAGACCGAGCGCGTCAATTGTCCCTTTCTATTCATCACAGTTCACAACAATCCACTAACGAAGGGCATTCAGCCCTGCCAAAAAATCGGTCAAATCGACGCGCGTGATGATGGGATCGGTCTCGGGTCCTGTGCGATACCCGAAAAGCAGCCCACCTGCGGTTTCCATCGCGGCAAGCTCCTCGGGCTCCAGAAACAATGCGGCCTCGCAGAGGCTGCCGGCACATCGTTGCCAGACCATTTCGCGCTGCGGGCCTTCGTCATCACCTTCCAAACGATAAACCGCACCCCCGGCAAGAAAGACCGCGATCGGCACCTGAGCCAGCATGATTGCCGCGTCATCATCAGCCGGCTGCACAATAAAGCGCGCGATCAGCTGGTTGGTGTCAACGAGGACCTGTTCCTGCACCAGCCGGCAGATATTGGTGTTCACCGTCACTGCTTCGCAGGCCACGATCCAAGAACCAAACTGCGCATTCACTGGCACATCGTTGCTTGTCTCTTGTGCCGCAACCTGTGCTGCCAGACCACAAGCCAGAACGGCCCCAACTGCAATCTTCATGCTATTCCTTCCATCAAAATGCATAGGTTACCGCGGCATAGACCCGCGGCTCGCCAACATCATCAAATCCTGTCGTCTCCATCAAAGGCACCCCGACCGCCGTCGTCACAACCGCATCGCGGACAACAAATGACCCGCCTATGCCCACCGAAAACAGCCAAGGCTCTTCGCTGATCGAGGCGTCGTCTCCACGGAAGACGTCCACGTAGCCAAAATCCGCAAAACCATAGATTTCTGGCCGATATGTGGCAAAGCCCTCACCAAAGCAGGGAAAGGTGCAGACAAGCTCGGCACGCCCGCTCAGACCACTGTCGCCAGCGCGGACATCGTCAGGGTATCCGACAAGGCTTTCCAGCCCACCGACAGAAAACCGCTGGCCGCTGGGAAGATTGGCATCGGGCGCCAACTGGGCGCGCGCTGTCAGGCCCAAGCGGAAACGTTCGCCGAGTTTGCGGTCATAGGCAGCCTTGCCGAACGCGAGGGCAAATCCCCCGTCCGTCTCGCTTTCGCTGGCCGAGGTTGCATAGCCAATCCTCAGCCCCGCCTCGGCCGAGAATGCCGCGTTCTCTAAGGACCGCACGAAGATGACCCGTCCGTCGACATCAAGCAGCGTGTTGTCTTGCAGCGCGACACCGGAAATCGTCGACTTGGTGTTGCTCGCGTTCAGTCCGATCTGGAATTGGTAGAAACTGTCCTCGTCGACCCAGAAGGGTTGCGCGTAGTTGGCCGCGAGTTCGACAGACTGCGTCTCTAGTCCCGATGAGGCAAATGCCCCAGCGACAACCTCGTTCTGGGAATACGCGGCCGAGAGGCTGGCCGTGCCGCCTGCGGGGCCGACCGGAATCCTGTATTGGCCATCGAGACCGAAGCCACCTGCTGTCAGTCTTGCCGATGCAGAAAGCTGGTCCAAGCGACCGCTGAAGTTGCGGTAGCTTCGCGCGATGGTCAGCTGGTTTCGGTCCTGTCCGTCATTGGCGTGGTTATCGAGCTGGACGCTCCAGCCGCTCTGCTGCGGCGCTTCGAGCGAAACAGTCTGAATGGTGCTGGCAGGGCTCTGGCCGGGGGCAAAGGAGATGCTTGGCAGGACACCGTAAGCAATCTGGAAGAACCTCAGCTGTCGCGTCATCGCCGCGTAGTCGGGAAAGGTGCCTGCCGTGGTCGGAAAGACATTGCCCAGCAGATTCTGCTGATAGCCCGTGGCGGCATCAAGTACGACAGCCTCTGTCCGCGCCTCGATCAAGGTCAGTTGCAGCACGCCACCATCATTGACCTCCTGTGGTTGCAGGACAACCGAGGCCGTCACGATCCCGCGGGCCGCATAAAGCGCCTCGACATCGGCCATCATCCTCTCGACGTTTTCAAAGACGATGGGACGGTTCATGTATGGCCCGATTGCGCCCTGCAAAGCATCGTCGGACAGATAGACGCTCTCGTTGAATCGCACTCCGGATAGCTGAAAGGTCTGGTCCTGTGCGACAGCTCGCTGCCCGCTGCCCAACAGCATCGCAAGGCAGAGAAGCGCTGCTGCATAACTAGGCAATCGTCGGAACGCGCAAATGGGCAAACCAGGCTCTCTCTATTCGGTCGCCCGGGTAACCAAGCACAATATCAAGACCCTAGCGGCATTGGCCCCTGTTGTCATCCCCTGCGGCAAGAGGTTGGTCCGACTGGCCACGACCCCATGATCGAAATCCAGCATCGCAGTATCAGACGTTCCGGTTCCCCAAATGCCAGTGTCCTAAGCAACACCCGGACGATCGCCAAAGCTTCTTCCAAGGTGGTCCGGGGTCAGGGACAAAAGTTCCTTGCTGTAGGTTGCCTGCGGATCTGCAAAGAAGGTTTCGGACGGCCCTGTTTCGACGACCTTGCCGGACTTGAGGACTGTGACATCGTCGCTCATTTGCCGGACCACTGCCAAGTTGTGGCTGATAAACAGGATGGTCAGTCCAAACCGCCCCTGCAAATCCTTGAGAAGGTTGAGGACCTGAGCCTGAATGGAGACATCCAGCGCGCTGGTGGGTTCGTCACAAATCAGGATGCGGGGTCGGGCCAGCAGCGATCTTGCAACTGCGATGCGCTGTCTCTGTCCACCGGAAAACTGGTGCGGGTAGCGATTGATCGCATCAGCCGACAGCCCCACCAGATCCAGCATCGCTGCAGCAAGGTCCCGTCGCTTGGTCGCGTCGTTTTCAAGTCCATAGAGCCAGAGCGGTTCCATCAGGATATCACCGATCCTGTGCCGAGAGTTGAGACTGCTGAACGGGTCCTGAAAGACCATCTGGATCACGCGGCGGGACGGGTCCTTGCGCCCGCGCTGGCGCGCCAGCGGCAATGGCATGTCGCGCAGGCTGAGCGTGCCTGCCGATGGCTGCACAAGGCCGGTCAGCACCTTGGCCATCGTTGACTTGCCCGAACCGCTTTCACCGACAAGACCCATCACTGTGCCGGGCCGGACCGTCATCGACACATCGTCCAGTGCGACAAAGACATCCGGCTTGCGGAAGAAGCTTTCGCGTGCGCCGGCAAAGCGGACTGTGATCCCTTCCATGCTGAGGCCCTCGCCAAGCGCCTCTTCGCCCGATTGCAGCCATGCCTCTGCATCATCGGCCCGCCGTCCCACGGGTGCAGTCCGGGGTGTGGCCTCGGTATCAGGCAGCAGGAAACGGTCGAGCTTTATATCGAGCCTTGGCACGGCCGCCATCAGGCCTTTGGTGTAAGGATGTTCGGGTGTCGTCAGGACCCGCTGTGTGGGTCCGCTTTCCATCACCTTGCCACCGCGCAGCACTGTGACGTTGTTGGTGATTTGGGCGATGACGCCAATGTCGTGTGTGATCAGGAGGAACCCGATCCCGCGATCATCGGCAAGCCGTCTGATCAGATCCAGAACCTGCGACTGGACCGCAACGTCCAGCGCCGTTGTCGGCTCATCCGCGATAATCAGTTCGGGGTTCGTGCAAAGTGCGAGGGCGATCACCACACGCTGGCGCATCCCGCCCGAGAACTGGTGCGGGTAGGCCTTGATCCGCTTTGCCGCGTTTTCGATCCCGATCTCTTCCAGAAGAGAGACAGCGCGGTCGCGGGCGGCATCCGCACTGATGTCTTCGTGGGTCTGGATAGTCTCGATCAACTGGTCCTCAATCGTCATCAACGGGTTGAGGCTGGTTTGCGGATCCTGAAAGATCATCGAGATACGGCGTCCGCGTGTCTGATGGGCTTCGACGGGCGAGAGCGCCCGCAGGTCGGTATCGCCCAGATGGATCGCGCCTTGCGAGATGACACCGGGAGACTGCAGCAGGCCGATGATCGCTGCACCGATCGTTGACTTGCCCGCACCGCTTTCCCCGACAAGCCCGTGGATTTCACCTTTGTCGATGGTCAGCGAGACTCCGTCGATTGCAGTGAACGTTCCGAAGCGACCCGGAAACTCGACAGTCAGGTTTTCAACACGCAGCATCAGCGAAGCCTCGGGTTGAAGATGTCGCGCAGGAAATCCCCAAGGACATTGATCGAGACGACCAGCGCGACAAGAAAGATCGTTGGCACCCAGAGAATCCACCATTCACCCGACAGCAGGAACTGCATGCCGATCCGGATGAGCGTACCCAGTGACGGGCTGTCCGCAGGCAGGCCGATGCCGAGGAATGAAAGCGTCGCCTCAAGCAGGATCGCAGAGGCAAGATCGACAGTCATGATGACCAGAAGCGGCCCCATGATATTGGGCAGGATATGCCGCAACATCACCCGCAAGGGATGCTGGCCCATGATCATTGCAGCCTGCACATAATCCTTGTTGCGCTCCACAAACACGCTGGCCCGTGCCGTCCGCGCGAAGTTGACCCAGAGTGACAGCGCAATGGCGAGGGTCAGGACCGCGACCCTGAGGTCTTGTTGCATGGCGGCTGGTAGCAACCCCCGTGAGATGCCGTCGATCAGCAGGGCAGTCAGAATGGCGGGCAATGCGAGCTGAACATCCGCGATCCGCATGACAATTGCGTCGAACCGACCGCCATAATAGCCCGCCGCCAAGCCCAGGCCGACGCCAAGAACCGTGGCAATCGCCATCGCCATGAGGCCGATCAGCAATGACAGCCGCGCGCCGTAAAGGATCGAAGAGACCATGTCGCGTCCCTGATCATCTGTCCCCAGTGGAAAGCGCGGGTCTCCGCCCTGCCACACCGGCGGCTTCAGGCCGTCCATGAGAGAGAAGCTCGCAAGGTCATAGGGGTTCGACGTCGCAAGCCACGGCGCCAGCATCGCGCCGCCGATAATCAGCACGGCCGTGATCGCCGCGATAATCGCTGCCGGTGACCGCAGGAAGTAGTAGACGCCATCCGACCGGAAGAACCGTGCCAACATGTCAGGCAGCCTCTTTCACGCGCAGGCGCGGGTCGATCAACAGATAGAGCATATCGACCAGCAGATTCACGAGAACAAAGAAGAAGGCGATCACCACAAGATAGACACCCATCACAGGGATATCGACAAAGCGGATCGACTCCAGAAAAAGCAGGCCCATGCCGGGCCATTGAAAGACGCTTTCGGTCACAATGGAAAAGGCTATCACCCCGCCGAATTGCAGACCGATGATCGTGATGACCGGTATCATCGTATTCCCCAGCGCGTGGCGGTAATAGAGACTGCGATAGGGGATGCCCCGCGCGGTCGCAAAGCGGATGTAGTCAGACCGCATGACCTCCATCATTTCGGCGCGCACAAGGCGCATGGTCAATGTCAGCTGATAGACACCAAGTGTGATCGCCGGCAGGATCAAGGCCCGCCAACCGTCTATCGTCAGAAAGCTGGTTGTCCAGCCTCCCAGATCAACGGTCCCGCCACGTCCAAAGGTCGGCAACCATCCCAGTTGCACGCCAAACAGAAAGATGAGGACGATGCCGATCACAAACGTCGGGATCGACACCCCGACCAATGTCGTCATCAGGATTGATTGCGTGATCACGCCGCGCGGTTTGAGCGCCGTATAGACGCCCGCCGGAATCCCGACGACAAGCGAGATGATCAGTGCCATGATCCCCAACTCGATCGTTGCAGGAATACGGCTGGCGATCATTTCATTGACGGGCTGGCGGGTCCTGTACGAAAAGCCGAAATCGCCCTGCACCATGTCGGCAGTAAAACGGTAGAACTGCAGCACGAAGGGGTCATTCAGACCCAGTTCCTCGCGCAGCTGTTCCTGATCCTGCACCGAAGTTTCCACTCCGGTCATCTGGCTGATCGGATCCCCGACAAAGCGGAAAAGCGAGAACGCCAGAAAGGCGACGGCGAGCATCACGAAGACCGACTGAAACAGCCGCTTGAAGATGAAATACGCCATCGCCTGCCTTTATTGACGCCGTCAGGTGCCTAGTTAACCGTGACCCAACGCAACAGGAAGAAGTTGTCGGCCCGCTGGACAAGGTCGACATTGTCTTTGGCCGCCCAGATCAGAGGCTGCGTGTAAAGCGGGATATAGGCCACTTCATCTTGCGAAATTGCAACAACCTCGTCGATCATTGCCTGACGTGCGTCCAGATCAACCTCTTGCTGGATCAGCGGCAAAAGCTCATCTACGCGGGCGTTCGAGAAGTTGCCGAAGTTCCACGAGCCCAGACGCTTTTCATCGTCCTGCGTATGCTTGAGGAAGCGGATCGGATGCTCCATGTCGAATGTGCCCGGCGACCAGCCCAGCAGATACATGTCAAAGTCATCCTCGCGCAGCTGTGGCCAGTAGTCGCGCACCGGACCGGTGCTGAGTTCGGCATTCAGACCGACGGCGGCGAACATTGATGCGGCTGCACGGCAAAGCGCCTCATCATTGATGTAGCGGTCATTGGTGCACTTCAGGCCGAATGAGAAACCGTCAGGATAGCCGGCCTCGGCCAAAAGCGCGCGGGCGCGGTCGGGGTTGTATTCCAGACGGTCCGCATTTGCTTCGGAGTAACCGGAAATCCCCGCGGGCACCAATTGCGACGCAGCTTCGATCTTGCCGCGGAAGAGAACGCGGTCGATGGCGTCGATATCAATGGCATGCGCCGCAGCCTGGCGGACGCGCACGTCCTGAAACGGGTTCGCGTCTGTCACATCGCTGGAATAAAGCAGCGTGTCATGTTCATGACCAAAACCGAACATGATGACACGGGTTTCTTCGCCCTCCAGAACACTGAAACCGTCACGTCCTTCAACCTGCTCGGCATCCTGCAAGGGGATCGGCTGGATGAAGTCGATCTCGCCAGAAAGAAGAGCAGCCAGACCGGTGGCAGAGTTACCGATTGGCGTAAAGATCGCCTCGGTCACGTTGTGCTCGACCTCGCCCCACCAGTTGGGGTTGGGAAGAAGCACAGTTTCGACGCCGGGATCACGGCTAGACAGCATGAACGGACCGGTGCCGTTTGTGTTCATTGTTGCAAAGTTTTCCGCGTCCGTCGCAGGCAGGGCGGCGTCGTTGCTTTCTGCCCAGTCCTTGTCGAGGATCATGAAGTTTGCAATCGAATCCGGAAACAACGGGTTTGGTGCCGATGTCAGGAAATCAACGGTATAGTCATCGACCACACGCACCTCTGTCACAGGCGCAAACCACGAGCGCACGTCGGCCGCTTCGTTCGATGCACGCTGATAAGAGAACAGCACGTCCTCGGCATTGAAGGCCGCGCCATCGGCAAAGGTCACGCCTTGTCTCAGGTTGAAACGCCAGCCAGCCCCGCCTTCCAGCGGTTCCCAGCTTTCGGCCAGCGAGCCTTCAATGGCCATATCGCGGTTGCGGCGCACAAGGCCCTCGTAAACGTTGTTCAGGAACGACAGAACCGGCGCCGAGTTGACGGCATGCGGATCCATAGTCTGCGGATCGGTCGTGGAGGCCCAACGGAAGGTCTCGGCATAGGCGGCCGATGCGCCCAGCAGGATACCCCCTGCAAGAAGCGTTGATTGATAGAGTCTTGACGTCAGCATGGGCGTCTCCCGCATTTGATTTCTTTTGATGTCGTGCCCGCAATTAACCACCCTTTCACAACGTATAGTCAACCCGCACCCTTCCCCGAGCCGACCAGATGGAGGAATCGTGAAGTGCCGCAGTCGGCCCAGCGCAGGTTTTGGCTGGCTCAAGCACTACGGGTCCACCATGCGGGGGTTGGCAACTTCATCAGGTAGTGTTGTGGTCAATGGCGATGCTGAAACGCCATCAAGGCGCGGGGATAAGAGCGGCACTTGCCGTCCTGTAGATATGGGTCTCGTAGTCCGACTGCGACCAGCCGCAGTCACGCACCAGCCTTTCCCAGTTTTCCACGGACAAGAGCATCCACAGTATATCGGTCGCAACATTCGGATCGAGAGCGGGATCAAGTGCCCCTTCATCATGCAACGCACGCACCGCAGCAGCGCAGCCATGCCGGACGGCCTGCATGCGGTCATCCCAAGCCGCGGCCGCTTCTTCATCACTGTCGCGCATCGCACGCAAGGCGACGGACATCCCGTGGATTTCGGGGATATAGCCGCCCCATGCCCGCACAAAAGCCATAAGCCGCGCCCGACCGGATGTCGCGGTTCTGCTTTCGACCAGCCGCGCATCAACGTCTTTCACGGAATCAATGTGCCGAGTCGTGGCAATCAGAAGCTCTGCCCGCGTTGGAAAATGCAAATAGAGTGCCTGACGGCTAATGCCCGCGGCCTTGGCTATATCGGACATACGGACATTTTTATCCCCTGATTCCAGGAGGTTCCAGGTGCAATCGAGAATGCGAACACGGGTATCGGATGAATTTCTTGACATGGTGTAAAGATAGCGCTTATTGACACCATGTCAACTTTACACCGTGTCAAGCATTTGACCGGTCAAACCCCGAAAGGAGAACCACAATGAACGTTATCGTATTTGGTGCCACTGGCACGGTTGGGCGCCTCGCTGTCGAACACCTGCTCAAGGCTGGTCACACCGTCACCGCATTCGCGCGGTCGCCTGAGAAACTGACCCTGAAAGACCCCAACCTGCGCCTTGTTGCTGGTGATGCGATGAAGCTGACCGATGTGACAGATGCCGTTTCCGGGCATGATGCTGTGGTCGTGACGCTCGGTGCGGGTATGTCGCGAAAAAGCACTATCCGCTCGCAAGGGACAATGAACGTGATCAAAGCGATGCAGGCTCACGGCGTCCGCCGGCTGATCGCACAATCCACTCTGGGTGCGCGTGACAGCTGGCCGACGCTGAACTTCTGGTGGAAGCGCGTGATGTTCGGCGCCCTGCTTGCGCCCGTTTTCCGCGATCACGAGCTGCAGGAGCAGCTTGTCGAAGCCAGCGGTCTGGACTGGACGATCGTTCGTCCAAGTGCCTTCAGTGACAAGGCACCATCAAGGCCGGTTGTTGAAGACGTACCCAACACGGCCCGCGGTCTGGAGCTGAAGATTACGCGCAGTGAACTGGCGCGGTTCCTGACCCGTCAATTGTCGGACACACGCTACATCGGCCGTGCAGTCGGCCTGTCCAGCTAGGGGGGACGACAAATGGAATGGGGTCTTTTTGGTGCAGGGCTTGCTGCGGCGCTGGTCGCAGGTGTCTTCCTTGGCTTTTCCGACTTTATCATGCGCGGGCTGGCACAGGCCCCCGCATCCCAAGGCGCAGCGGGCATGGTCGGGCTGAACCGGACCGTTTATCGGTCAGTCTTCATGGTCCTGCTGTTGGGACTGGTGCCTGCATCTGTCGCGCTTGGACTATTTGCGCTCTGGCAGGCCGAGGGTGCAGCACGTGTGCTCACCTTGGCAGGGGCGGTTTCCTACGTGATTGGCGTCTTCGCCGTCACAGGGATGGGCAACGTGCCCATGAACACGCGTCTTGATGCGATGGATCAGCAGCCACAAGAGACGGCGGTCTACTGGCCGCACTATGCGCAGCGTTGGACGCAGCTCAACCACATCAGGACAGTCGGCGCGTTGATGGCGGCGGTCTGCTGGCTCGCAGCGGCACAGATCGGCTGAGGATGGCGGGGGAAATGCCTATGGCATTCAGTCATTGCTGCGCATTGCCAGACGACGGCCCTGCCCCCGTCAAGAGAAATCACTCGCCGAAATCCCGAAGGCGCGGGCTTTGGAATAGGCCGTTGTCGGTGCAATCCCGAGAATGGCCGCGGCCCCTGCTTTGCCGGAAATCCGTCCTTTGGACAGCCGCAGGGCGTTCTCGAAATTCTTGATCTCAAGCCTCCGCAGCTCGTCATGTGTCAGCACGCGATCGTTTGCTGGCGATGTATCCTCTTGAGCAAGCTGGAAATCGAACCGAAGGCGCCCGCCCTGTGCCAGAATTGCCGAGCGCTCGATGACATTTTCCAGCTCGCGGACATTGCCCGGCCAGTCGTAGGTCTTCAGCGCAGCGATGTTCGCCTTGGAAAGTCGGGCTTTCGGAATCCGCAGGCGCCGCGCTGTGCGGTCGAGGAAGTGGCGCGCCAGATAGGGGATATCTTCGGGGCGGTCCTTGAGGGGCTCGCAGGCAATCGGCAGCAGGTTCAAAGCAAAATAGAGGTCTTGTCGGAACCGCCCCGCGCGGGCCTCCAGCGCCAGATTGCGCGAGGTCGTCGCGATTACCCTAAGTGAGACCGGCGTTTCGCTGCTGTGGCCCAGACGCCGGACCTGTCCGGTCTGCAACACATCATAGAGCCGCGCCTGCACGCTTGCAGGCAACGCCGCGACCTCGTCGAGATGCAGCGTGCCGTTATGGGCCATGATCAGCTTGCCGGTCACATCCTGTTTGGCCCCCGGAAAGGCCCCGCGTCGATAGCCGAACAACTCGGCCTCGAGTTCTGTGGCATTCGTCTGGTCGCAGTTGATCCGCACGAGCGGGCGACGGTTACGGCTGCTGGCTTCGTGAATTGCCGAAACCGTCAGACTCTTGCCCGCACCCGTCGGCCCTGTGACAAGCACATGGGCATCATTCTGGGCGGCCAGATCAATCTGGGCATTCAACGATTTGACGGCGGGCGAAACGCCGACGACGCCGGTGTGCGAGCGGGCCGTCCGGATTTCGGTGAGCAGATAGTCGTTCTCCTGCTCCAGCTTGACCTTCAAATCCTCGACCTGCGCCAGCGCCTCGCGCAGTTTGCGTTCGTTCTCTTTCCGCTCGGTCACATCGCGGAAGATCACCACGGCCCCAGCCAAGACATTATGGTCGTAAATCGGGGTCGAGACATATTCCACGAGGATCGGCTTGCCGTCCTTGCGCCAGAAGACGTCATCCTCGACCCGCATGGTCTTGTCCCGCCTGAAGGATTTGTAAATCGGGCATTCATGGGCAGGGAAGTGGTCACCGTTGAGATGCTTGTGGTGGATGATCGGGTGCAGTTCTTGTCCGATGAGGTCTTCCGAGGACCAACCGAGCATTTCCTGCGCTGCGCGGTTCACGAAGGTCGCCTGCCCCTTTGCGTTGATGCCATAGATGCCTTCGCCGGCGGCTTCGAGGATCAGGTGGTTCTGCGCTTCGACTTCGCGAAAGAAACTGTAGATGTTCTGCCATTGCATGAGCCCTGCGGCCTGATGTGCGTTCAGCTCATCGCGCTGGTTACGTCGGTCCAAGTCATCAAGGTCAAGAAAGCTGAGCAAGACCATACCCGCCCCTTGCTGGATACCGTAGGTCTGCACGCGCAGCGGTTCCCCGTCCGGCCCCAGCAGGCTGATCGATCGGTCCACATATGAGCCGAAATGGGACACCGCATCGAAAAACACTGCGGCGGCGGCGACCTCGCTCACCAAGAGTTCCGAGAAAGGCATCTCGACCGCAGAGGTCCCGAACATGCGCATGGCTGCAGTATTCGAGGCTTCGATCCGGTCCGTCCGCGTATTGAGCAACAGGCTTGGCAGCGGTTGGGATGCCACAAGGCTTTCAGAATCGGTGATATCGCGCATGGCGCCGACTATCGGCGCTGCCCGGCCACAGCAGAATACGAGAATTCGTAAATTACGAAATTTCGTAGGCAAAGCCAAAAAATTAATCAGTATTTTCAATGATGAGCGTAATTTCTGGCAGTTGCCGCACCGTCTTCAAGGCAGGGCGCCCTCGTGAAAATCTTGTCTCAACGCTGACAGGAGACGGACATGACAATCAAAAGCCTCGGTAATCCCTATTCCGAAAAGACAGACCTGCGACATGGAGCCGACTGTGGCTGCGACGGCTGCATAAGTGGTCACGGCCACGACAAGGCCCATGTTGAACCTGCTGCAATGTCAGCAGAACAAATGATGGAACGCGCTGTTGAAAGCGCGATCGTCCGTTCGGTCTTTGGCCAGAATGATATCGCCCGACGGTCCTTCATGGGCATGCTGGGCGGATCGACAGTTGCGGCCGCCCTCGCCTCGGTCTTTCCGGTGCAAGAGGCCGCCGCCGCAATCCTCGACGACCTTGGCCCGCCAGAGAAAACCGATCTTAACATCGGCTTTGTGCCGATCACCTGCGCGACCCCGATTATCATGGCGCAGCCGTTGGGCTTCTATGAGCGCTACGGTCTGAACGCACAGGTCATCAAGACGGCCGGTTGGGCGGTCGCCCGCGACAAATCGCTATCGGGTGAATACGACGCCAGCCACATGCTGACACCGATGCCTCTGGCGATGACGCTGGGTGCCGGCTCGGTTGCCGAGCCTTACATCATGCCCGCCGTCGAGAACATCAACGGTCAGGCGATCGTTCTGTCGAACGAACACCTCGACAAGCGCGACCCGAGCCAGTGGAAGGGCTTCACCTTCGGTGTGCCGTTCGAGTATTC
>CAZOMZ010000003.1:0-10666 GCA_964581065.1 uncultured Loktanella sp.
CCGCGTGGTCAGGAACATCATGCGCGCGGTTTCGCGGATCATCCGCTCGATCCGCGGCGAGTGGTTGCCGGGGCGGCTGTAGTTGGACACGCGGTTCTTGAGATTGCGGGCCTTGCCGACGTAGAGCACGCGGCTTTCCGCATCGAGCATCCGGTAGACCCCGGGAGAGCTGTCAAGCGTCCGTAGGTAGGCCTGAATGACACCATAGCCTGTCAGATTTTCGGGGGTTTGCGGCGGTTGCATGGTGCTCGGCTGTGATTCTCGGTCGGCTGCAATGGTAACGTGCGAAGGGCAAGAGGAAAGGCATCCACCGTTTCTGTGGATAAGTTAGTGGGTTATTCCTTGAAAGGGCGGATTTTTCGTTGTTTTCGGCAGGCTTCGTGAATTTGCACAAAAAATAGGCGCTTCCCCAAGGTGCTGATTTCATTGTATATTTTTGTTGATGCTGCGTTAACACATTGAAAACTATGCCATTTGTGACAGTTTCGTGAAGCCCCAAGGCAGTAAGTGCACAACTTTCGGAGGACCTACTCCAAACCCAGCACATCCGGGGTTTTCCAGCCCAGATGCTGCCCGCCGTCGACGGCCAGCATTTGCCCCGTGACGGCAGGCGCATCGAGGAAATAGCCCAGCGCCGCAGTGATATCCGCAGGGTTGGCACCGCGCTGCAGGATTGTTGCTGCGCGTTGCTTGTCGAAGTGGGATTTGCTTTGCCGGTGGCCCTGCAATGTTGGTCCCGGCCCGATGCCGTTCACGCGCACTTTCGGGGCAAGCGCCTGCGCGGTTGTCCGCGTCATTGCCCAAAGGCCCATCTTGGCAATGGTATAGGACATGAATTCAGGCGTCAGCTTGTGGATGCGCTGGTCCAGCATGTTGATCACGAGGGCCTGCGCGACGGGTTCTTCCATGTCGTCCAACACCGGCTCGGGCGCCTGTGCTGCGAATTCTTGGGTCAGGACAAAAGGCGCGCGCAGGTTGGATTCCAGATGCCGGTCCCAGCTTTCGCGGGTCGCTGTTTCAATGTTGTCGTATTCAAAGATCGAGGCATTGTTGATCAGGCAGGTGAGCGGCCCACCAAGGCCCGCGACGGCGCGCCCGACAAGGCTCTGCGTTGCGGTTTCTTCCAGCAGGTCAGCCTGCAAAGCGACAGCGTTGCGCCCCATTGCTTGCAGCTGGGCAACGGTGTCCGCGGCACCCGCCTCTGATCCCGCATAGTGCACGGCAACATCATAGCCTCGCTGGCCGAGGTAGAGCGCCATCGCTTGCCCCAGCCGCGCACCCGCACCTGTCACCAGCGCCCGCATCAGTGGCCTTTCTCGCAAGTGCATGGCCCCTTGCCGATCTTGTAGCGCAGGCATTTGGGGCATTTCGCGGCGGCCAGCTTGGCCTGCCCCGGAAAGCGCCATTTGCCGAACATCGCCAGCACCAGCATGAAGGCCAGAAAAATGAAGATTGCCTTGATGATCACAGGCCGAACCTCGCAAAGGCCGCACGCTCTTCGATACCGACGACCGCATCATCGACGATCTGCGCGCCAAAACGCGAGAGAAGCGGACGCTTCTGGTCGTAGCGGCGGAACTTTACCTTCTCGCCGAACCGTTCTTTCATCACAGGTGCAAGGTGGCCGATCCCGTCCGCCAGACCTACGTCGATCCCTTTCTGTCCGATGAAGACCTCGCCAGTGAAAAGATCAGGATGATCGGCCAATTTGGGTCCGCGCCGGTCTTTGATCTGCTGAATGAAGACTTCATGCAGGTCCTCCAGCCAGCCCTTCAGCTTCTTGACATCGGCGGGCTTGGCGGGCTGGAACGGGTCGAGCATGGATTTCGACTTGCCCGCCGTATGCACACGCCGTTCCACGCCGATCTTGCCGATCGCATCCTGCAGACCGAAACCTGCGCTGATCACGCCGATCGAACCGACGATGGAACAGTTGTCGATAAAGATTTCGTCGGCCGCAGAGGCGAGCCAATAACCACCCGAAGCCGCGACATCCTCGACAAAGGCGAAAACGGGCACCTTCTTTTCATCGGCCAATCGGCGGATACGGGCGGCGATCAGCGAGGATTGCACGGGCGACCCGCCCGGACAGTTGATTTCCAGCGCGACGGCGGCGGGTTTGCCTTTGGAGAAGGCTTTCTCGATCACCGGGGCAAGGCCGGGATTGTCCAGCCCGCGCCCAGAATTCGAAATGGCGCCTTGCAGCCGGATAACGGCCACGAAGGGATCGGATTTCACGAAGGGGATATAGCGTTTCATGCCTACCTACTTAGACCTTCCCCATTGCCGCACAAGGTTTACTGCCTGATCCGCCAGCCGGTTTTGAAAATCCACCAGATGAAACCGATGCAGAGCGCCGTGAAAAGCGCGATGGCAGCAAGCGATACGCCGATCCCGACGTCAGCCGTGCCAAAGAACGACCAGCGGAAGCCACTGATCAGATAGACGACCGGATTGAATAGCGTCACCGTCTGCCAGATAGGCGGCAGCATGGTGATCGAATAGAACGACCCGCCAAGGAAAACCAATGGCGTGATCACCAGAAGCGGGATCAACTGAAGCTGCTCGAAATTGCCTGCCCAGATCCCGATGATAAAGCCCAACAGGGCAAAACTCACGCATGTCAGCACAAGGAAGGCGAGCATCGCAATCGGGTGCGCGATCTGGATGTCCACGAAGAAGAACGCGGTGACCAGAATGATGACTCCGATAAACAATGCTTTGGTCGCGGCAGCGCCGACATAGCCTGCAACAACTTCGAGAAAGTTCACGGGCGCGGATAGCAATTCATAGATGGTGCCAATGAATTTCGGGAAATAGATGCCGAAACTGGCGTTGGATGTGGCCTGCGTCATCACGGACAGCATGATCAACCCGGGCACGATGAATGCACCGTAGCTCACACCCTCGACTTCATCGATGCGGCTACCGATGGCGGCACCAAAGACCACGAAATAGAGCGAGGTCGACAGCACCGGCGAGACGAAGCTCTGGGTCAGCGTGCGGAAGAACCGCCGCATCTCGTAGATGTAGATTGTCCAGATCGCGCCGAAGTTCATGTCGTTTCCTTTACCAGCCCGACGAAGATATCCTCGAGGCTGCTTTGCTGGGTCTGGATGTCTTTCATCTGCAGACCCGCCTTTTGTAGATCGTTCAGCAGGGTGGTGATGCCTGTCCGATCCGATTTGGTATCATACGTGTAGGTCAGGCTGGTGCCGTCGGGATTGAGCACAAGATCATAGTCCGCCAACGCCGCCGGGACGCTGTCGGTGGGTTCCGTCAATTCGATGCGCAGCTGTTTCTGACCCATTTGCGCCATCAGTTCGGCCTTGTCCTGCACCAGCAGGATTTCACCTTTGTTAATGACACCAACACGGTCGGCGATTGCTTCGGCCTCTTCGATGTAGTGCGTCGTCAGGATGATCGTCACGCCCGCGGCTTTCAGGTCGGCCACAACCTCCCACATATCCTTGCGCAGTTCGACGTCGACACCGGCCGTGGGCTCATCGAGGAAAAGCACCTTGGGCTCGTGCGATAGCGCTTTGGCAATCAGCACACGCCGCTTCATGCCGCCCGAAAGCATCATGATCTTGTTGTCTTTCTTGTCGTGCAGCGACAGCTTGCGCAGGATGTCTTCGACAAAGGCATCGTCGCGCTTCTTGCCGAATAGACCGCGCGAGAAGCTGACGGTGTTCATCACCGTCTCAAAGGGTTCCAGATTGATCTCTTGCGGGACGAGACCGATCAGGGCACGCGCCGCGCGGAAATCCTTTTGTGTGTCATGGCCCCCGACGGTGATCGTGCCGCTGGTCGGCACAGTGATCCCGCAGATGGTCGAGATCAGCGTCGTCTTGCCTGCGCCGTTGGGGCCGAGAAGGGCGAGGATTTCGCCTTCTTCAATTTCAAGATCGACAGATTTCAAAGCCTCGAACCCGCCTGCGTATGCTTTGCGCAGGTTCTTGACCGAAACGATAGATGACATGGGATGGCCTTTGTGTTGGTCCGGCCAAAGTAGTGCCGTGGATTGGCGAGGGAAAGGGGTCTGGCCGAAAAAGGCGCCTAGCTTCCCATGCGTGAGGCAACGTCCAGCATCCGGCAGGAAAATCCCCATTCATTGTCATACCAGCCGAAGACGCGCACCAGCCCGCCCTCGGTCACGCGGGTTTCCGGCAATGAGACAATCAGGCTCTCGGGTCGCGCCCGCAAGTCGGTCGAGACAAGCGGCTTCTCGGTCCAGCCGATGATCCCGCTCTGGGCCCGCAACACGTCGTGCACATCACCAAGTGACACCGGCGTGTCGAGTGTCACGGCAAGATCAACCGCCGAGACAGAGGCCGCGGGCACGCGCACCGCCGCTGCCTCGATCCGGCCGGCGACGTCGGGCAGCACCTGATTGAGCAGCCGCTGCGCCGAAGTTGTCGTCGGCACCATCGAAAGGGCGGCTGCGCGGCTGCGCATGAAATCGCCACGCGGTGCGTCAATACTGGGCTGGCTTCCGGTGTAGCAATGGATCGTCGTCATCCAACCCGTACGCAGCCCCCACGTATCATCCAGCAGGCGAACAAGCGGCGCCAGGGCGTTCGTCGTGCAGGATGCATTCGAGACGATCGGCTGGTCCGCCAACATTTCATCATTGGCCCCGAGAACAACGGTGACGTCTGCCGCATCGGATGGGCCCGAAATCAGCACGCGCTTTGCACCGGCACGCAGTCCACGTTCAGCCACATCGCGTCCGTTGGCCTTGCCGGTGCATTCCAGCAAGACATCGATGCCTGTCAGATCAACCTTGCTGATGTCATCTGTTGTCGAGAAGGGGATGATCCTGCCGTCGACATGCAAGGCTCCGTCGATCAGTTCTGCCTGACCCGGATAAGGACCGAAGACGCTGTCATAGGCAAAAAGATGCGCGCAAAGCGCCGGATCGGCGATATCGTTGATCCCCGCAATCTCGATCCCGGGCCAACCGCCGCGCGCCCATGCCCGCAGCATCGTCCGCCCAATCCGTCCGAAACCATTGATATAGACCCGCATCGGCACCCCCAGACCATTGGCCGGATGCTGCAACTTTGAAGAAAGACCCACAAGCGCCGTTTGCGAAAGATCGCCGAAGAATGCCAACGCTAATGGGATTCTCTTTACAAAGGGTTACACCTATTGAGGGACAGGAAGAATCGTATCGGCCTGTGGATAGAATCGGAACAATTTCAATATGAACGCTGCCTGAACAGCCGTATTTGTGGAAACAGTGCCCCATTCGCGCCCAAAGTCACGGAATTGGGCGACATCTCACCAAAACCATGTATTTTTAGAAGAAATCAACGTTTTTCGGCAAATTTCCGCCAACGACTGTTTCGAAATTGGATTACAATCCGCCCGAAAACCGGCGATTAAGAACCCTGAAACAACAAGTTAGCGTCACTTTTTGGCCCAATTTGAATGAGACTTATTGCCGGTGCCGCAGCGTATTTTGCGGCTCCTGTCAGTTGAAAACTGGATATTGATGATGGCCAAGGCGCAACCGAAAGAAACCGTGGAAGAGAAAGACAACTTCGTCGATGAACTGAAGCCGGGCACCAAGCTGATGCACGGCCAGTACACCATCGAGAGCTTCCTCAACGCAGGTGGTTTTGGGATCACCTATCTCGCCCGCGACAGTCTGGACCGCAAGGTCGTGATCAAGGAATGCTTCCCTGGGGCGTTCTGCCGTCGGAGCCGTGCCATTGTGCAGGCCCGGTCGCGTGCTCACCAGAACGAGCTGAAGTCGATCGTTCGTCTGTTCGTGCAAGAGGCCCGCAGCCTCGCCAAGCTTGACCACCCGAACATCGTCGGCGTGCACCAGGTTTTCGAAGACAATGATACCGCCTACATGGCGCTGGATTTTGTGCGTGGTCGCGATCTGCTCGATATCATCGAGGATCCGAACACGTCGCTTACACCGACGCAGACCAAGAGTATCCTCAAGGAAGTTCTGGGCGCTGTCGGGTTTATTCACGACCAGCAGATCCTGCATCGTGACATCTCGCCGGACAACATCCTGATCAACAAGGACTATCACCCTGTCCTGATCGACTTTGGTGCCGCCCGCGAAGAAGCCACAAAGCAGAGCCGCGTTCTTTCGGCGCTGCGTGTTGTGAAGGACGGCTATTCGCCGCAAGAGTTCTACATTGCAGGCTCTGACCAGAGCCCCAGCAGCGACCTTTATGCACTGGCCGCATCGTTCCATCACCTGATTACCGGTGATGTGCCGCCGAACTCGCAGGCCCGCCTTGCTGCGATCGCCTCGGGCGAAAAAGACCCGTACGAGCCGATCCTCGGCCGCTTCCCTGATTACGACGACAATTTCCTCGGCGCGATGGACAAGGCGCTTGCCGTCCTGCCGAAAGACCGTGTGCAGTCGGCGCAGGAATGGCTGAACATGATGGAAGGCATCGGTGGCAACGTCACCGCGCTGAACGTCAGCTCTGCCGCTCTTGCAGAAGATGGTGTCACCGGCGCCAAGACGGCCGCTGGTGGCAAGTCGAACATGCCACTGCTGCTGGGCTCTGCCGCTGCCATTGCATTGCTGGTTGGTGTGGGCGTTGTGACCATGTCGGGCGGCGATGAGCCTGTCGCAGAGGCACCAGCGCCCGTTACCGAGACCGTCGCTGAGGCGCCTGCTGTTGTTGAAACACCTGCCGCAAGTGAAGCGCCCGTAGTTGCGGCCGAAACACCTGCTGTCGAAGCCCCTGCTGTGGAAGAGACAGTCGTCGCTGAACCGGCGGCAACCGAGCCAGAGACGGCAGAAGTCGTCACGACCGCGCCCGAGACAAACCTCGTTGAAGAGCCTGTCCTTGCCGAGGACGGACCCGAAACCGCTGCAGGCGAGGACACAGTCGCTGACCCCGCACCGGTCGCAGGCACCGATCCGGTTGAAGAAGCTGTGGCAACCGCAGTTGCGGAAGAACCGGTGGTTATCGCCAACGAGGCAACGCCTGCGATCACCGAAGATCCAGCGCTGACCGAGACGACCACCGACACCACCGCCGTTGTTGCCGCTCCTGTCGCAGTCGACACACCGACACCTGTTGTCCGTCCCGAAGTTCGCCCTGATGCGGTTGCATTGGCTGCTGTTCCGGCCCCTGTGCCCCTGCCAGAGCCGGTTGCGACACCTGAGCTGGCGTCCGAAGCACCTGTCGGTGACACCCTGCCACAGCTGGCGGCAACTGCTCCGGCGCAGGATACGCAGGCCGGTGCCGTTGCACTGCCAGATGCTCCTGAACAGATCGCAGCCATCGGCGATGGCCCTGCAGTCGATATTCTGGCCGTCACACCTGGAAATGAAATCGTAGAAGAGCCTGTTGTCGCCGAAACAGCCCCCGCTGTTGTTGGAAATGCAGATGTCTCGACAAGCTGGACCGTCCGCTTGCCGTTCACTCCTGCCGGTGAAGACTCGAACGTGATTGCACAGGCAGCGGCGATTTCGCCGGTCTGGGTACAGCCCGGAATCGTGATCACTGCCGTCAACGGCACACCGGTCGCGACCATCAACGAGATTCCCGAAGTTCTGCGCGCATCCACGCCAGAAAGCGCACTTGCACCGACCCTGCCGGTTCTGTTCGGCACGGCCGATCCGTCAACAGGCACCATTGCTTCGCAGCCTTGGGTTCTGCCAGTTGTGCAAAGCCTGTCACTGGCTGATGGCACGTCCTTTGACACATCCTATGCCGGTTCTGGCTGGCGCACGGTTGTGACCGCTGTGTCTTCGGATGAATCCGGCGGACTGCAGGAAGGCGATATCGTCTCGAGCTACATCGCCACGTCAGAAGCCATCGACGACCGCACAACGCTGTTTGACATCTTCAACCGCGAGATTGGCAACGGTGTCGAACAGTTCACGTTCGCTGTGCAACGCGACGGTAGCCTTTGGATTGCATCTTACACCTATGGTGGTGCTGAATAATACGTTAACATGGGGCCATGCTCATTCGGAGCATCCGCCCGCTGACAATGCTGGAAGGTAGGAAAAATGAAGTTTATTCGTGATCTCCTCGGAAAAAAGCGCAAGGAAGCGGCCGAACGCAGCTCCGAGACCGTTGAAACCCTCGAACAGTCCTATCGCGACACAATCGGTTCGATCGTTGAGGAAACCAATGCCCTGAACGCGCCTGCCGAACCCGAAGTGGCAGCTCCAGCAGAACCCGATCCGGTCGCAGAGGCGACCAAGCCCGCTGCGTCAGTCAACATCTGGGATCTGGAAGAGACCCCAAGCGCCGAACTTCCTCCGGCAGCCGAGTTGCCCGAGAAAAACACCGAACTGCCGCCAGCTCCTGCAGCGAGCGCCGCGCGTTCGCCTGCCCGTGCTCGTCGCACCAAGACACGGCTGATCGGCTTTGAGCGCTCTGATGGCGCTGTCGTCGACCTGTTCAATGACGCGCCGTCCGCCGCGCCCCAGACCAAGAGCGTCAAGTTCCCCGTCGGCTGGATTGTTGTTGTTGAAGGTCCGGGCCGTGGTGAGAGCTTTTCGCTCTTGACCGGCATGTCCCAGATCGGCCGCGGCGAAGATCAGGCCATCCAGCTTGACTTCGGCGACAACTCGATTTCCCGCACCAACCACGCGGCTATCGTCTATGATCCTGAAACAAAAGAATTTTTGCTGGGTCACGGCGGCAAGTCGAACATCGTGCGCCTGAACAACAAGCCAGTCATCACGAATGAAAGCATCAAGACAGGCGATCTGATCAAGATCGGCGAAACTGTCCTTCGGTTCGTCGCACTTTGCGACAAGTCATTCAACTGGGCCGATGGCGGCAGCGAGGAGAACGAAGATGTGGCGATCGCCTGAACCCCGTTTTGACGTCGCATCTGCGATCTGTCAGGGCGGTAGGGACTATCAAGAAGACGCGATTGTCACAGACTTTCCGTTCGGCTCGGACAGCGGTGTTGTGGTGCTTGCTGACGGTATGGGTGGCCATGCTGCGGGCGACGTCGCCAGCAAGATCGTCGTCACCGAAGTCTTCAGCGAGCTGAAATTCGAAAGCGCGAACTTCTCTGACTATGAAGCAGAGATCCCCGGTTATCTGACCCGCGCTGCCGTAAATGCCAATGCTGTCGTACGCGAGCATGTCCTGGCACATCCCGAAACACGTGGCATGGGTGCGACGCTTGTCTCGCTCGTGCTGATCGAGAACCGGATGTACTGGATGTCGATCGGAGACAGCCCGCTCTACCATTACCGCGGTGGCAAGATGAAGCAGTTGAATGAGGACCACTCGATGGCACCTCAGATCGACTTTATGGTCAAATCTGGCCTGCTTGATCCGGAAGCCGGCAAAAACCACCCTGACCGCAACTGTCTGACCTCGGTGATCCTGGGTGACCGCGTTGCGAAATCGGACTGCCCGAAAACACCTTTCGAACTGAAGGTCGGCGATATTGTCGTCGTCTCAAGCGACGGGTTGCAGTACCTCGAAGACGACCGGATCCTCAAGATCCTGCATCGCTACCGCCGCAAGAAGGCCGCCGAGATTGCGGGCTACCTGCTGGAGGCGATCGAGGCCTTGGCTGATCCTGATCAGGACAACTGCACCTTCTCGGTGATCAAGCTGAACCACAACAAGCCGGTCATCCGCGCAATCCGCGCCAAGCCGGTAGGCCATGTCGACCGCGAGACTGCGACCGTGACACGCGTTGTCGAGCTTGAAGAAGTGGACAAGGTCGCCGCCAAGGTGGTCGAAAAGGCGCCTGACAAGACGTCAGAGCCTGTCAGCATCAAAGAGTCGACGACGATCAAAGAGGTCAAGCCGATCCGAAAGGTCAAAGTCCACAACAATACCAGTGAAACACCAGAGGAGGTTGATGCGGCAGAGCCGCCGGCTAAGATTGCCGCCGGAGGCAAGTAAATGTCGAATCAATCACCCGATAGCCGGGTACACGAACAACTGGCGCGGGCCGTGATCAGCGGCCTGCTGCCTGACCGCGCACATGATCAGGCTGAAAAGCTGCTCACACGGCTTGAGACCCCAGTACGTCTCGCCCTGCTGGGCATGCCGGAGTCCGGTAAATCCACAATTCTCAATCTTCTGGTCGGCCAGTCAGTCATGCGTGACGACGTCCGCCTGCCGACCTGCGAATTTGTCTACGGCCGCATTGAACAGGCGATCTGCACCTTGGCAGATGGCACGAAGACCGCGCTTGATGGCATTGATCTATCTGAAATTGCTGCACTTTCTCCGGCATTTGTCGAAATTCGCATGCCGCTTCCCGCTCTGAAAAAGATCTCTGTTCTGGAAGTTGTCGCACCTGCTGACCCGAATGCCCTTTACCGCGCAAGCCAGTGGGCCTCAAAACGCTGCGATATTGCGATCTGGTGCACCGGCGGTTTCACACCCGACGAACAGCGTATCTGGAGCCAGATGCCTGACGCGCTAAAGGACCATGCGCTCTTGATGATCACACGGCTTGATCTTCTGGAACGCGAAGGCACCTTGGAGGATGTCCGTTCAAACGTTCAGACCGCAGCTACCGGTGAATTCAACAAAATCCTTCCGATCGCGACCCGCGATGCGATTGCGGCCCGTGGTGATGACGGCTCGGTCAACAAGGATGCCTTCCGCCGGAGCGGCGGCATGGCCCTTATCTCGGCAGTCCTCAAACAGGTCGATCAGGGCCGCCGGTCGGCGCTTGATCT
>CAZOMZ010000003.1:10766-35657 GCA_964581065.1 uncultured Loktanella sp.
ATTGCAAAACACGCCCAGCCGACCATGTCGCCGATGCGCCGGCGTGATGAGGCACCGTCACCGAAGACCGACCCCAAGGAGGCCGAGCGTGTCGCTGTCGGCATCGCGCGGCTGCGCGATATTGCCGCCCGCCGTGCCGAAGAAGGCCTGCAAGCCCCGCCAGCGATCGAAGTCATGCCGGCAACACGCACGGCCTACGAACATGCGATCGCCAAGATCGAAGAACGCGCCACCACTCTGGCGGGCGAACTGGAAACACTTGGAGACAGCGCGCCTTCGGCAGTGATCGCTCAGGCCGTCGATGATCTGAACTGGCTTTGCGACTATCTGAACGAAAACGGGGATGATGGAGACCCGGCCATGCAGCGCGCGCGCGATACGGCATTTGATGCGGCAGATCTCGTGCAATTGATGCAAATGGAAAAGCGCGATAGCGCTGCAATCGAAGCCCTCAGTTTGCTGCTTCAGGTCAAGCGCGAGTTGCAGGCCGATCTCGCCGCGTGACGGTATAGCCTCAAACTGCTGAAAACCGCCGACTGCGGCTTGTTTGCGCTCTGGTATCGTTTCCATTATCCCAATAAAATCTATTTATTAGTGTAGATTGACGAATGCGCGCCCACTGTAGTCAAAGTCGTTTGAAATCGCGCGAAGGACAGACAGGATGAAGATGGAAGAGCTTGCAAAAGAGGGTGAAGCAGCCGTGCCAGAAGCTGCCCAGCCGGACTTCATGCGGCTTGGACTCGAGAAACTTGACGCATTCTGCGACGAGGTTGCGGACCTCGAAGCAACGCTACAGGATGTGGTGAAGCTGGGCGGCGCTGATGCCGAAAAGAAATCATCAAAACTTATCAAGCAGTTACGGACGTTTGAACCCAGCGTAACGATGATCGGCCAGATCAAGGCCGGTAAAACGTCTTTGGTCAACGCGATGGTGGGGCGCCCCGACTTGCTGCCTGCCGACGTGAATCCTTGGACGTCCGTGGTGACGTCATTGCATTTGAATGCACCGATTGCCGACGATGCGCCAACGGCCTCGTTCCAGTTTTTTTCGCAAGATGAATGGGACCATCTGGTCGAGAACGGTGGACGAATCGGCGAGTTGTCGTCGCGCGCCGGTGCGGACGAAGAGCTTGAGAAAGTCCGCAAACAGATCGCAGAGATGCGTGAGAAGACCAAGGCGCGCCTAGGGCGCAAGTTCGAATTGCTTCTGGGTCAAAAGCACAACTACGCCGAATTGAACGATGATCTGATGCAGCGCTACGTCTGCATGGGCGACGACTTTGAGGATCTTGAAGAAGAAGACCAGCAGGGCCGCTTTGCCGATATCACCAAATCGGCAGATCTCTATCTGGACACCAACGCCCTGCCGATGCCGATCTGTATTCGCGACACGCCCGGCGTGAATGATACATTCATGATGCGCGAACAGATCACCATCAACGCACTGCGCGACAGTCGCATCTGCGTCGTGGTCCTGTCGGCGCATCAGGCGCTCAGCTCGATGGATATGGGTCTGATCCGGCTGATTTCGAACGTGAAAGCCCGCGAGGTGATCATCTTCGTCAATCGTATCGACGAATTGTCCGACCCCGCCAATCAGGTCCCCGAAATCCGCGACAGCATCAACCAGACCCTCGCGGACAACAACGGCCCTGAAAATCCCGAGGTCATCTTCGGCAGCGCTTATTGGGCCAACGTCGCGCTCAGCCCCGATCTGGATGCGATCGTTTCGGACAGCGCCGAGGCGCTTTATAACTGGGCCGAAAGCGCGCTGAGTGCCGAGGCAGCCGAGATGGGCACGCATGAATTGGTCTGGCATCTGTCAGGCATGCCACAGCTTTACGCCGCGCTGGCCGAACGGATCGCCGAGGGTCCCGGTGCAGAAGTGCTGGCCGCGTCTCGGAAAAAGGCCCTAAACCTTGTCGGTGGCGTGCGCGCCTCAAACGAGATGATCTCGATGCGCCTTGAGGGCGACGAGGTGACAGTGATGGCACCCGAAGCCCTGTCTGCACATCTGGACACACTGGACGCCGAATGCGTGAAGATGCTTAACGACAGGCTGGATATCGTATTCCAGCAATTCGGCTCACGGGTCGACCAATCGCACAAGCGCTTCCTTGACCGCGCGTTGGAGTCGCTTTTGCAGCATCTCGAAGCCAAAGGCGAAGAAGAGATCTGGCAGTATAGCCCCGATGGTTTGCGGATGCTCTTGCGGACCAGTTATCAGGTCATGCGCCGCAACGTCGGTGCTACCTGCCAAGAAATCTACAGCAGCGCAGCCACCGCGCTGGCCGACACCTATCGTTCCGCCTTCGGTGTGGATGTGACCAACTTTACAATTTCGCCTCCCGCTGCACCCGAGATTCCGCCGCCTGTCACCCTTGGTCAGACGATCGCTCTCGACCTGCAGACATCATGGTGGAAAGGCTGGTGGCAGCGCCGCAAAGGATACCGTGCCTTTGCCAGTGGCTTTTATGATCTGATCGAAGCCGAAACGACACCGATCGTTTCCGAACTGAAAGAGCGTCAGGCCGCCGAAATCCGGCAAACTGCCGAAAACGAGCTGCGCGAATTCCTTGAAGAACAGCGGGCGATCCTGATGGACATCAGTAACAAGTCCGAGCTTGATTTCGCTGATCTTGAGGACATCTTCGGGATCAAAGCGCAGCAAGAGCGTGAAGAGCTGTTCGAATACATATTCGACGAGTTGACCCACAACACCCGTGCGGGAGGCAAGTAATGAGTCCTGGCGCTTTGGGCCGCAAGCCGCGCATCGCCTTGATGGGTGAATTCAGTGCAGGCAAGAGCACGCTTTCCAACCTTTTGATGGGGGTGCGCCCGCTACCGGAAAAGGTAACGGCGACGCGGCTGTCACCTGTCTGGATCACTTTTGGTACTGATGCGCCCTACCGCGTCGATGTTGATGGACACGCCGAACCCATCCAGATTGCGCAGCTGGAACAGGTCCCGGTCGAGGAAACACGCTATGTCCATCTGTCGATTGAGGCGGATATTCTCGAGGTTTGTGACCTGATCGACTTTCCCGGTATCTCGGATCCGAATATGTCATCGGACGTCTGGGAACGGATGTTGCCAGAGGTTGACGCCGTGATCTGGTGCACCCATGCCAACCAGGCTTGGCGCCAATCAGAGGCTGCAGTCTGGGAAACGATGCCGGACTCCGTCCGCGAGAACTCGATCCTGCTGATCACCCGTTATGACAAGCTGACGACCGAGCGTGACCGCCTGCGCGTCTTCAAGCGCGTCACCCGCGAAACTCGCGGCATGTTCGGCGGTACCTTTCCAATCTCGCTTCTGCAGGCCATCAAGGCAGGCGAAGACTATGAGCTCTGGGACGCCAGTGGCGCCGGACCCTTCACCGAGCATCTGATCGACACGATCGAACGATTGACGAAGTTGACCGCGCGGTCAGAATTGCCGCTCTATAATGTTCAGAAGACCGAAGACCTGCCGCCGCCGGTCGTCGCACCCGTCGTGCCGCGCCGCGTGCAGCGTCGCACCGAGCAGCCAGAGGGCGAAGACGCACGGGTACAGGCGGCCGAAGTTCGGGATGATGGCGTCATCGTGCCATCCCCGTCCCTGCGCCGGTCCTGATTTGAGAACGTCGCGCCGTCTGTCTTGCGGCGCATGCCCCGGATTATCGGGGCGCGAAACTGGAAAGTAGGCGACTGATGGTTGTTGACGAGTTGGACCTCTTACGTGACGCAAACCCTGGCTGCCAGATGGTCGCCTTTGCTGATCTTGGGGCACAGATGATCCTTGTGACCGACAGCGGCACAAGCCATCCGCGCGAAGTTCTGGATGCCTTGTGCAACGAAGCTACGGCCTTGCTTGGCAAGAAGGGGAAACCGGCACTTGGTGAGAAGCCCGGCAATACGGCAGTCTGGGCTACGCAAGCATCACTTCGGGTTTTTCTGCGCGCCCCCGGCGAGCCGAACGACGTATTGTGTTGTGTCTGTGCGCCAAATGTGAACGTTGGTAAGTTCGTGGCCAGTGCGTCTGCGTGCCTTGATCGCATCAGCAGTGGCTAGTCGAGACAGGATCAACACGGACCATAGACGATGAGCGACCTGACAGCCCTTGCTCAGAAACTTGCAAGTCTACACAGCAGCGAAGACCGGTTCGAGAATGGCGCACGCGTCATTTCGCAAGGTGGCGTGCCATCGGGCATGAATGCTGTGCTTCGCGCGATTGATGACACAGTGCTGGAACGCAGGCTCGAGGTGATGACTGGCAGTCATATCGTGACATTGGTTGCCGCGGGCCGCCGTCTGCGCGGTATCGCGGGCGTCGTGCCTCCCAAGGGCAAGAGCGCGCGCCTTGTCGGCGAAGTGCTGTCACGGGACGACAAGAAGATGCTCGCGACAGCTGGCGCGCTCTTGTCCGAGCTTTTCATGCCCGCACCACGGCTCACCCTGCGCAGCTTGCCTGCCGAAAGCTTTGGCGCCTCAGGCGACCGGGGTGTGACAATCACCGAACTGGCCGCAACCTGGCAGATCGATATGGACGAAGAAGCGCTGCCGCCGTTGCAGCGGTTTCTGCAAAGCAATGCCACACATCTTCAAGCCTACCTGCATGTCAATTCGGGCGAAATCGTTGGCAGCGAAGGCGATGTCTCGGGTCTTCAGACCATGCTGGACGAACAGCTTGATGCCTTTCTTGCGACACGGGCCAAGCTTTCGGGTCACGCTGAGGGCCCGCAACTGCTGAGCCTTGAAGGCGGTCTGCCGGGCAGCAAGACCGTCGCACTGGCACAGTCCGAGGATGATGTTGTCTTGCTCGTCTACGATGCGGCGGCGCTCGGCCAGATCCATGCGTCCTGGCAAGCGGTGTTTTCCTGATGCATCCGGCTGTTGCCGCGGCACAGCCCGCCAAGAGCTTCTTCGAAGGCTTTGAGGAACGTTACTTTGACGGCCCCGAGGGGCGCATATTCTATCGCATCAAAGGCGAAGGGCCACCACTGGTCTTGCTACACGGCTATCCGCAGACATCGGCGATGTGGCATGCCGTAGCGCCAAAGCTGGCAGAGACCTATCAGGTCATTTGTCCCGATCTGCGCGGTTACGGCCGTTCGCACAAGCCTGCCTCTGTCCCTGACCATGCCGCCTATGCCAAGCGCGCCATGGCAGGTGATGTAACTTCCCTGATGGCGCATCTCGGCCACGACCGTTTCTTGATAGGATCCCATGATCGCGGCGGGCGTGTCGCCCACCGCCTGACGGCGGATCATCCCGAAAAGGTCATCGCGTGGTCGGTTCTGGATATCGCGCCGACGCGCGAGATGTATCGCGATGGCGACAGCAACTTTGCCCATGCCTATTGGCACTGGTATTGGCTGACGCTGGACGCGCCCTTCCCCGAGACGCTGATCGGGGCGGATTCCGATTTCTACCTTCTCAAGAAATGCAGTGGCATGGGCAGCAAGGGAATGGACCACTTCGTTGCGCAGGCTCTTGATGAGTATCTGACCTGCTTCCGCGATCCTGCCGCCATTCACGGGGCTTGCGAGGACTATCGTGCGGCAGCCTCAATCGACATTGCCCACGACGATGCCGAGACCGGAAAGGTCACTGTCCCGCTGCTGGCACTATGGGGCGCCGACGGTGTGATCGAGGCACATTTCGACTGTCTTGCGCTCTGGCGTGAACGTGTCGAGGACGTGCAGGGTCACACCCTGCCCGGGGGTCACTATCTGGCAGAGCAATCCCCGCAGGCTGTGCTTGATGCGTGGCTGCCGTTCTTTGCAGAAGCTATGGAACGCGAGTAGCAACAAGGTCTCGTCGAGACTTTGTTCAATTCCTCGAAGAGGAATTGCTTGTCCGAAATCAGACCAGCTTGGCCGGGAAACCGTCGGCGCGCAGATCGGTCTTGAGCATGTCTTCCAACAGCTTGACGATCATCGGTGACTGCGCCTCGCCGCCATAAGCCGCGCGGGCCGCGACATAGGTCTGCTCGGTTGCGGATGCCAGTTCAAGCGGGACTTCGAACTCACGTCCGAATTCCATGGCAAAGCCCAGATCCTTCAGCGCGAGATCGATGTTGAAGGCGATATCGTAGGACCCGTTCAGGACAAGTGCGCCTTCGGTTTCATGCACAAAGGACGTCCCCGATGATGCCTTGATCGCATGCCACGCCTGTCCCAGATCAAGACCACCGCGCTTGGCCAGCATCAGCGCCTCGCCACAGGCCTTGAGATGGATAAAGGCGAGCATGTTGGTAATGACCTTGATGATCGAGGCCGATCCCAAGGGACCCATATGGAAGACCTGATTGCCCATCGCGTGCAGCGCGGGCAAGTGGGTGTCGAACATGTCTTTGTCACCACCGGCGAGCATGGTGATGTTACCCTGCGCCGCCAGATGCACACCGCCGGTCACAGGCAGCTCCATCAACCGCACGCCGTGTTCGGCGGCCTTGGCCGCGAATGCCAGAACCTCGTCGCGGCCCAGCGTCGACATCTCGATCCAATGCGCCCCTTCCTTCATCGCAGGCAGCATCTCGTTCGCGACGATCTCGGAAACGGCAGGTGAGGGCAGGCAGGTGATGACATGGTCGACCTGCGCGGCAAGCTCCGCTGGGCTGTCGGCCCATGTCGCCCCGGCATCCAGCGCCTTTTGACAGGCATCCTTGTTGATATCTGTGACCGTGACCTGCAATCCTTCGCGCAAGAGACAGCAGGCACAGTTCGCCCCAAGATTTCCCTGACCGATGTAGCCGTAGTGCATGGCGAGCCCCTAGTTGAAGTAGATGTTGTAGTCTTTGCGGATGGCCGCATCGATCGCCGGATCGATCTGGATTTGCGCCTGTGCAAGGATCGCATTCTTCCGCTTGATCGCCTGATCCAGCAGGATCGGCCGATCTGCCTCGTTCCATTCCTTCGGGCTCATCCGGTTGCCCAGTGTTGGATAAATGTACTCGGTCTGCATTAGCTGCAGCGTCTGATCTGACCCCAGATAATGACCGGGCCCATCAACGCAGACCGCGCGCATGGCCTCGATCGAGGTATTGTCCTCGGTCACGTCGATCCCGCGCACGCAACGCAGGACTTGCCCCAGAATATCGTCACCGAGAACCAGCGACTCCAGACAGAAACCCAGTAGCGACGCGTGCATGCCCACGGATTCGTAGACCATGTTCAGGCCCGAGAGTCCGGCAAGCACGTTGGTGATCCCCTGCTCCCATCCAGCCTGCATATCCGGCAGTTTGCTGTCCGAAATACCTGCCGCAGCCCCCCCGGGCAGGTCGTAGAACTTGTGCATCTGCGCGCAGCCTGCGGTCAGAAGGGCCTGTTCGGCCGAACCGCCGGACATGGCGCCCGTGCGCAGGTCCGACACGAAGGGCCAGGTGCCAAAGATGGCCGGATGCCCCGGTGCCATCGCGTTGACGTAGACCACACCGGCAAGGCACTCCGCGACCGCTTGCACAATCGCCAAGGCAATTGGCGCAGGGGCCGTTGCGCCTGCCTGCCCTGCCGACAGCAAGAGCACCGGCATGCCTGCACGGATACAGGCCTCCATCGCTTCACAGCTTTCCTCGGCGAATTTCATTGGTGGCACAACGAAACAGTTGCTGTTCGACACAAACGGCCGTGCCCGCCACGCGTCTTCCCCGCCTGCGATCTTGTGGAGCATCTCGATCCCCGGCGCGACATGGGCGGGTTCGCTGAAGGATGTGCCAATGTGCTTGGTCGTCCCTGCACAACAGGCGTAGATCGTGTTGAGGTCCATTTCGAGGTTGTCGGTAATGTCCCGCGCCACCATTGCCCGCTGAAAGAAATGCACGTTATCGAGCGCATGGGTGATCTTGGCTGCGTTGTGCAGATCCTGTGCCGTGCTGTCGCGGTAGGTGTTGGTTTCGAGATCAACCACATGCACCGCCGCACCTGCTGTGCCGAAATGCACCTTGTTACCGGACAGATGCAGATCATGTTTCGGATCACGCCCGTGCAGCGTGATGTTCCGCGCGGCTTTGGCAAGCATGTCCTCGACCAAGGCACGCGGAAAACGGATGCGTCCGTCATCACCGAGGATCGCCCCCGCATCGGTCAGGATCTTGACGCCGGACGCTGGCGCCTGAGACAGGCCAATCTGCTCAAGCGCGTCAAGTGCTGCTGCGTGAATACGCTGGACCTGCGCGTCGGTCAGCGGACGGTACTGCCCGCCCTCAAGACCGGCACGCACCGGGCGCATGTCCTCGGCAAGCGGGGCTTTGCGCAAGGCAACACGAGCGGCACGACCGCCCGAACGACGCTTCATATCAGTCACGATGGATCCTCCCAAAAACTGATAAATTATTGACCCGACATCGCCCTCGATCAATCTAGTAGATCGCTCATTATTGATCGAAATATTCGATTAGTGCAGAGTGCTCCCATGCAACTTGATCTGATTGATACGTTCCTTGACCTTTGCGAGACAAAGAGCTTTCACCAGACGGCCGAGCGGCTCGGGGTGACGCAGTCGACGGTCTCGGCGCGGGTGAAGACGCTTGAGGCCTCTGTTGGTGCAAGGCTGTTCAAGCGATCGCGTTCGGGCACGGCACTGACGACAGAAGGGCTGCGGTTCGAGCCTCATGCCCGTGGCCTCAAGCACAACTGGCTGACCGCCCTGAACGCGACAAAGGATGTGTCTTTGGGCGGCGTCACAATACGGATCGGCCTTCAGCATGATCTTGTCAGCCCCGATATTCGCGCGCTGATCGGCGAACTGCGCCAGACATTCCCGAACACGGCCTTTTTTCTTGAGTCGGATTACTCGGCGCAAATGTGCACGGATCTTGTGTCGGGGGCACAGGACGTCGCAGTGCTTTTCTCTCCCAAGCTTCTGCCGGACCTTCACTTCGAACCTTTGGGCGAAGTGCGCTATGTGATGGTGTCGACCGATACCAAAACAATCGCAGGAATTCAGCCCGATCGTTATATCGTCGGAAACTATTCTCCGGCCTTCGCCCAGACCCATTCCGCACTGTTTCCGGACCTTGCAAACGGGTCTCTGTCGATCGGCCAGAATAGCGGGATGGTGTCGCTACTGACCTCTCTTTCGGGGACCGCTTATGTGTCAGAGGCCTCGGCTGCGGGGCTGATCGCAGAAGGCGCATATCAGCGAGTCGCGGATGCACCAGTGATTCCCCAACCGCTATTTGTGGGTCTGAACACACGAAATCGGCGTAGAACAAGCTTTAGAAGACTTGTAACGATCCTGCGGCAGCAGTTTACCAGCAGTCCGGCAAAGAACTAAGCCTTCGGCGCAGCGGCGCGCCCAAACACTGCACAGAGCCGGGAACGGTTGTTCTGGCAGCAATTCGAAGCGGTTAGGTCACGTGGGCGTGATCTGCGGGTGCGTGGCCGGGCCCGATTGTGGGCCTGACAGCCGCTCAAAACCCGCCGCTTTTGGCGCGATTTCCCTTCATGCAGGTGACGTTCGGGACAATTTTTCGCCACAATGTTGATCGTAAATGGCCGCTAGCACTCCCTTCTCCCGACTGAATCTCAACCGATAACAACCCCACGGCAGGCTTCCGTTCTGCCAATGAGAATCACTGCGCCGGCTAGGAAACTTCGTCGTGTCGGCAACAACAGACCGAGTTAGGATTAGAGAGATGAAATTGGGTACACCACTCGCTATCGGCCTCATCGTTGCAAGCATGACTGCCGCGACAACGGCCTCCGCTGCCACCTGCGCAAACCGCACTGCTGTGGTAGAACGCCTTCAGGATCGTTTTGGCGAAACCGCGATCGCCAACTCCATCAGCGCTTCGCACAACATTCTGGAAGTCTACGCAGCTCCAGAAGCAGCGACATGGACAATTCTTCTGACACTGCCCGAGCAGAACCTCACATGCCTGGTGAACTCCGGCAGCGGCACAACAGAACTGCAGGCGTATCTGGATACGCTCTAAGGCGACCTCTTGCCTTCGCCCGCATTGCGCGGCGGGCGAAGGTTCGTAACCAGAACAGCGCAACACTGGCGATGACGACCGTCCGATGACGTGTCTTTGATCGCATGGCCCCATTTGCCATAGGCAAATCGACCATCTTTTTTGCCGATCATTGTCGATATGGTGTTATAATTTCTCCATTATTTTTGTGACTCACCCGTTCCTGATGGGTCGTAGTGATTTTGGAGGATTTGTATGCGCATTATCCCTCGTATCAGCGCGCTGGTATTTGCAGCGGCGATTTCATTCGGTGCAGCCGGTGCAACGGCGCAGACCACCGCCGTCGATACTTCGACGATGACCTCGAACGAGCTTTATCAGTATGCCGAAGCCTTGCGTGTTGGCCGTGGCGTTCCGGCAGATGCTGATGCTGCCCTTGCGCTCCATCGACAACTTGCCGAAGCCGGAAGGACACAATCCTTTGAACGGATGTCGATCATCCTGATCTCTCAGAACCGGCTGGACGAGGCAAAATCAGCGCTTGAGCAAGGCACGGCTGCGGGCAACAACCTTGCCGCGATGCGCCTTGCAATCGGTCATCTTCGCGGACAATTCGGCCCTGCCTCCGACCCCGAGCTCGGCTTCACCCAGCTTGAGGTTTTCGTCGAAGGGTCTGACAACCAGTTCGCGCGTTACACGCTGGCCAGAGCCTATGAAGAAGGGACAGGCACAGACGCCAATCTCGAAGAGGCAAGGGCCATCTACGCCGCGTTGGCTGACGAAGGTCACGGCGCATCACTGCGCAAGCTTGGTGATTTCTCGCGAGACGGAACATTCGGTGATACTGACCTGCAAGAGGCGGCCGGTTACTATCGTGCTTCCGCTGAGAATGGTTTTGATTTTTCATGGCTTATTCTTGCGCGGTTGAACGTCGATCTGGCTGACTACGCTGATGCGATCTCGGCCTATGAGAACGCGATCGACGCCGGTGTCACTTCAGCAGCGGCAGAGTATGCGCGGGCGCATTTCCTTGGTGAATTCGGGCCATTGTCCGACCGTGCGCTTGGTGAAAGAGCGCTCGAAACAGCTGCGGAATCCGGTGATGTTCAAGCAGCTGCAGTGGCACTTCAGCTCTGGGAGCGCCGCTCTCGCCGGATTGAGACACTGGATCTGGAAGGCGTCATTGAGATGCTCGACACGCAGATGCGCGCAGGGGACACGGTGGCCACAGCGGCGCTGGCGCGCGCTTATCGCGAGCTTAGCTGGCGCCTGCCGAATGCGCGCCAACGCCATGCTGCGCTGGTGACAGATTACGGCGACCAACTGGGCCGCAGGTTCTTCAGAGAGTTTCTGCACAGCAGCTACGACACCGCACAGCATAGCCAGTCGCGTGACCGCGCCTATGCTTACATCCAGACCCTTGAGGGGGATGAGTTCGCGCAGGCAGCGCGGGCGCTTCGGTCGACCGAGATGACGGCATTTGTCTATCTGCTGCAGAAAGAGTTTTCGACGCTCGGCTACTATCAGGGCCGCGCGTCGGGTGTATTCAATAGTTCAACATTGCGCGCGGCTCTGAGGTTCTGTGCTGATCAGAACATCATGGACACCTGCACGCATGGTCCGCTGACCTTTTCAGCCACAAGCGACATCATTGATGCCCTAGCGGATGTGCGCAGCTAGCGTTTGCGTGCCAAGGCGAAGGCCTTGCTTTCCGGGACCGCGATCATCTCGTAGCCGAGATGTGGGAGCAGCACCTCGGCGATCAGCCTGACGGGCTGCGCCTGCAATTCATCGGCGGCGTATTTCTGCGTCAGATGCGGTCTTTCCTTGAAATAGGGCGAAGTCGCCATCGACCAGTTGAGGTCAGGCAGCACCATCAACCCCCCCCGCCGCAACAGCATATCGCCCATCACAGCACCAAACCCACCCGCTTCCCAAGTCTTGTGTCCGTTGAGAACACAGACGTCGAATTGCGGGCGTGGTTCTTCGGCGATCAGGCGGCGCAAGGCCCAGTTGTAGGATCGATCAGACGGCATCAGCGAAAGGCGCTTATCCAACCCGAGCGCTTTGAAGTGTCGGGTGATCTCCGGGCTGGATGAGGAATTCCCGTCTTCGAAGGTCGTCAGCGTTCCGACGCCAAGGTCTTCCAGCACAGCGACCAGATAGAGAGAAAAGGCGCTCAGATTTTGACAGACCTCAAGCACTGTCCTTGGGGCCTCGCCGGCAAGACGCAGTCGCAAGGCGTCGGCATCCGCCGATGCCATCTTTGAGGGCAGATGTGTCAGCGCTGTCACTTGGTCAAGAACACGCATGTTGAGCCGATCTCTCGCTGAGGTGCGATCGCTAGCTTAGGGCCAAAGCTCGAGCAGTTAAACCGGGGACTCTGCATACGCCGGCGTTCCGCGCTGAGGTGCCGGGTTCAGAAAGGACTATTTCTTTCTGTTATCAGAAGAGTTGGTGGAGCCATCGGCCGTACCATCAGTGTTGCCACCGCCATGGTTTTCACCGTTGTTGTTGTTCCCAGAGTTACCCGGGCTGCACTGGTCGTCATTGCCCCAACCATTGTTGCAGCCACTATCGCAGCTGCCATTGTTGTGATTTGAGGCAAGCCAGATGACAGCATCGGTCTCGCTTTGACCAGCGGCAGCATGGCCGAGGTTCGAGCGGATATTCAGGAATTCCGCGACCAAAGCCGCACTTCCTGTTGCGGTCAGGACCGATGCCCAATGGGCATCAAGCGCGTGGAACTGCGAGGGATCAACCATTTCATACGATGCCAACACGACATCGGACAGGTCATGATCAAGATTTGCTGCGGCGATCATGTCGACCAGGGCACCATCAAGCAGCGGCAATGCGGACGGATCCTGCCGCATCTGTTCGCCCAAGGCGCGCCAGCCGTCAACCAAACCGACGTGGCTTGGCGTCACAGGTGCGGGTGCTGCGAATGTCCGTGAAACCACCACCGAACCGGCAACAACCGATTTCAGGACCAGCCATAGATTGGAGCGTATCTTTCCGTTCTTCGGCATCACACTACTCACTTTCCAAAATCACACCGGCAACCGAAAAATCGTTGCTGGCGTCAAAGGGCGAGAAGAATGCGATTTCCTCGACGCCCAGTGTAGAATCAACATCAAAACCGACTTCACCGTTCGACATCAGAATTGTCGCGCGCTTCTCCTGCGCGATGCGAAGCAGTTCGGAAAGATTGTCCGGATCCTGCGCGATGGCATTGATCAGGTTAAAGTTATTGGTGCCGACTTCGAAAAGTGCGGCATTATTGAATTCGGCAAGCAGCTCGGAAATATCGAGCTCGACCGTCTCTAGCCCGTCAAAGAGCCCCTGCTTGGCTTTGTCATTGGCGGTTACCGGCGTTTGCAGCGTGATGTCTGCACCTGGCACAACAACCGTGACGATATCGCCGTTGACCACGATCCTGCGACGCAGATCGCCGTTTTCGCGGAAACGTGCGTCGACCTCTTGGTTGAACTGTGCCCACGGCAAACGCGCTTCGCCAGCCACGGTGATATTGGCCAGATCAACACCGGATGCCGAGAACGACAGCCCGGCAATTTCGGCGTCTTCAGGTTCACCAACCACAAGGTCGGTCTCGCTTGAGCCATAGCGCCGGTCTTCGCTGATAAACAGATCGCTCAACCAGATCCGGTCGATGTTCACGGCCTCTTCGAAACGCACCAGAATGCGCTCATTGATGTCGATTTCGTCGTTCTGCGCCCCGTTTTGAATCCCGATCCCGTCGATCGGATCCCAATAGATCTGTGCCGCTGTCCATGCGGAATTTTCGTCCAACCGACGCTGCGCAATGATCGTCAGCCCGTCAACCGAGCACTCGGTCCGGTCGAGGCATTGGGAAAAGGAAAGCGACCGGAAATCGATCCCATCGGCAAGTTCCTGATCAATCTGGGCGGATTGTTGCCCAGTCACTGTACTGGCCGAAATTGTCAGTACACTCGCTACAACACTGAAAAGTATTGGTTTTTTGGATGCTTTGGCCATCGTACCTACTTTCAGTAAACTAATTCCGCCAAAAATGGGCCCAAGAAATGCCTTAATCTTCCCCTTTTGCCCGACGATTCGTCAAGGAAGATCGCGGAAATGCCCCGATTTCAGGGCTTTATTCGCCAAATATGTAAACAAATTGATTAGTTTCGGCGAATTGACCCCGAATCAGACACGGTAGGAATTGACGAAATCATGCGGAATCTGACGCTTTCGCAGACGAATCGGCGGTTTACCGCCACAAGTTTGCCCTATTCTTGGCGGTCAGACTACGAACCGCCCGATGGCCACATCCGTCGCGTGCCAACCAGCGACCGCACCTCTTTGATGCCGTACCGCAACGCCGCGCGTTCTGCTGCACGCTCAATGGGTGTGACGCCCAGATACTCATAGACAAACTTGTATCGTCCAAGAAACGGGATGGGCCGGTAGGTTTGGCAGAGAAACACAAAACGTGCGAAGGGCTCTGTTGCATGTGCGGTCATCAAGGCATGCAGCGCGGGGCGCAAGTCTTCAGGAGGGATGTCAGGAATCAGAATGCCCATCGGCATCAGGCTGTCCGGATTCTGCACAGACACGATGCTGCCGGTATTGACGTTGATCCGCGGCAGTTTCCGCGCAATCGGGTCGTCATTGATCATCGGGATGTCAGGGGCTTCGACCGGCGTCTCACCGGGGAAATCCAGTTCAAGCATAAAGAGCGAGGGATTGGACAACTCTGTCAGCATTCTGCGGAATTCGTAGGACGCAAGCTGCATCCCCATGGCGCGGTTTTCACGCAGCAAGCGCCGCACCAGTCCGGGGGACGCGTTCAGATTGTCTTGCTTGCTTGCCATGCCACCGCTCCTTTCAGGACAGGTAGGTCTTGCGGATGTCGTGCAGCGCCGCTGTCATACGTGACTGGTCGGCAAAGCTGTCCGGTCGGGTTGTGACGACGCTGCCTTTGCGCAAACGATGCATGAAATCTGCAATCATCGCGCCGTGCTCTTCGGGGCGGGTCGGAAAGAGGATATCGGCCCAGCCCTGTTCGCCTGCATAGGTTGCCCGGGCAACCTGATCATCCAGACGTTCCTGATTGGTGGGCGCAAGCATGACCGGACCTTTGTAACCCATGATCAGCTCGTGAAAACTGTTGTATCCAGTGGCAGATATCACCCCGCTGAAGGCCTCGAGATAGGGGCTGAGCGGGTAGAACTGCCGGATGACAGTATCACCGCTATCGTCAGGCGGCGGTGACAGCGGCGATTGCGCCCAGATCAGGGTTATCCCGTTCCGGCGCGCATGCTCTTTGAGGTTCCACAACAATTCGTCCCAATTGCCAAAGGCGCCGCCAAGCGACACCAGACAGTAGCGACCGCGCCGCAGGCCCAACCGCTTGAGCGCCTCGCGGCGTGAGTAGGCGGGCAAATAGGGTTTGAGCGTAATCGGCGGTGCGATGTGGCTTTTGCAGAAACCTTGCAACGCAGCTTTGGCCATGCGTGTCGGCCCCAGATCAGCCTCGACCGCAAGGTCGCCCGGTTCAAGCACAAGGTCACTGTATTGCTCGGGATCGAGGACAGCACGGTCAGTGTCTGCCCGCATCATCCCGCGGCGCACCCAAAGCACGCCGCACCGTCCGCACCCGGGGGTGCGCATTGCGTTCAGCACGAACTGGTCAAAGGCAGCGCCGTCATAGGCAACAATGTCAGGCCTGATAGCCCGCAGGGCTTTGGCGAATTCGACCGTCTCCCACCGCCGCCAATCGGGCGGATGCGCATTCAGATGGACGCCCGTCTGCCGCAGGATCACTTCGAAACCGGCGGCCTGCACAATGGCGGCAGCGCGGGAGAAGCACCAGAATACAACGCGGAAGCGCTCTTTCTGGTTCAGGGCTTTCGCGATGGCCATCATGCGGGTGACGTGGCCCAGTCCGACGCCGTTGGGCACCACAACGACCATTGACGGTGGGCCGGTGCGCGGGTCAGGTGGCGGCGCGTCGGATACGCCTTCAGCGAAGGCCACGATGTCGGCCATATCCTGATCGACGGGATCGGCGGCCAAGAGCCTGCCAAGCCGCCGCAACCGGACCCAGCTGAACACATCACGCCGGGCCTGACGGGTACTGCGGGTTCCGTCTTCTTCGTCATAGGCAAAGGTCAGCAAGGGGTCATCACGCCTGATCGGGACTGTGGGCCTTTCCCCATCAACTGCCCTCAATCGGCCCAACACAGACACCGGCCGACCCAGTGTTTCCTCCAGTGAGCGCGCGGCTTCGTCGGTCAGCGCCAGCAAAGTCACATGCGAGGCGGCTGCATGGTCCAGTGCATCACAAAGCAGTTGCAAACCTTCCTGCCAACCAGCCACTTCGACAACCGCACGGGGTCGGCGGATCAGGATACTGCAGGGTTGGTCGAGGGCAACGATCGCGGGCAGATGCGCGAGGGCGTAGCTCTGCGAAAGGATCAAAAGGGCGTCGAAGGCCCCGCTTTCGCCCGCAGGATCTGTGATCGAGAGATAGGCGCGCGTGGAATCGCCCGGCAAATCCTCGAGCAACTGCCCGACGGGATCAAAGCTGTCCCCCAGAATGCCCAGCCTTTCGACCGCAACGCCGTCAAACATCATGCACCACTCACGTTATGGCCACGATAGGTCTCCAGTGTCCGCTTGGCCAGCAAGCCTGGCGAAAAGCTGTTCTGGACATATTGCTGGATCAGATAAGGTGGCGCACGGCGTGCCTCGGGCAGCCAACGGGCAATTGCTGCAGCCGCCTCGCTGGGCGAGACATCAGCGGGCAGCACAAGCCCTGCCCCCTTGCCGCCGCCTTTGACGGCCTCACGGACACCACCCACGTCACAGGCCACAACCGGCTTTCCCATGGCCTGTGCCTCGATCAGGACGTTGGGAAGGCCTTCGACCTGAGACATCAGCATGACCACATCAAGATCGCCATAAAGGGCGATCGGGTCGACGATACCGCTTTGGACGATCAGGTCATCGAGGCCGAGCGCCTCAGCCTCTATCGCAACCTCGCGCGCAAGGGGCCCCGAGCCGAAAATGCGCGGGGAGAGTGCGATGTTCTGCTCGTGGCGCAACGCATGAATGGTCCTGAGCCACAAGAGCGGCCGCTTGTTCACCGCGAGCCGGAATACACCACCAATCCTGAGCACGCCATCTGCATCAGGCGGGGGGCTGCTTTTGCTCAACACCGGATAGCGCGAAATATCGACGGCATTGTGGATGACATCAATCCGTGCCGGTTCACACCCAAGCCAGCGTGCATAGTCCTCGGCAGCCTGGCGCGAGTTGGCACCGATCATCACATTGTCCTTTGACGCCATTTCACGGAACAAGGCTTCATTCAGGACCAACCCCTTGTCCCGCCGCGTCGCGGGACTCATGTTGCGCGCACTCAGCACAATCCGTCTGACCGAAGCGGCCGTGCCGGCGATGCTGCATGCCGCTGAAGAACGGTCTTGCCAGCCATGCAGCACATCAGGTTGGAGGTCCTTGACCAGCGGAAGCAGCGCGCGCACGTCCGCGCGCAGATTGCGCGGCAAGGCGTCAAGCATCATACGTTCGCGCGCCGTCAACGGGGTCGTATCGGTCTGCCCTGAAAGATCATGGATCGTGATCCCCAACGCGGCCAGCTCGGGCAGGAAATGCGTATGGCCACGGTCCTGGTCCATGGAAAACAGTGCGACATGCAGGTTCTCTTTCGCAACCCCGCTTTCGAGCAGCGCACTGGCCAGTGCAACGAACTGGCGCTCGGCACCACCAATGGCAAGCGAGACATTGACCAGCAGGATCTGTTTGGGGTCACTGCCTGTGCCCGGCCACCCCCGTGGCTTGGGGTTGAGCTTCAGCGTCTTCTCAAGAGGCAGCAGAAAGTCGGGGCTTCTGACCCGCGTTGCCTCTTCCACGGTGTCGGGCAGATCACGGTCGCCCCCAATGGAAAACCCGATGTTGTCCAACGTGCGCTTCACGCGGTCTCCGACCGGAATCCGCTGGCGGCGCAGCCAGACGGCCAGCCCGATTTCGCCACTGTCGAGCAGTTGTTCGCAAAACGAAACTGACGTCGCTGCCGGCATCTGGTCCGCACTTTGACCAAGCGTGCCTACATATTCGCTTAGCGCGTGGGCCATGCCAGCCTGACCGGACGACAGCGCGAGAACCAGTCGATCGGCGACCGAGACATCTGCAATCGCAAGACGTGCGCGGGCGCGCTTGAGTTCCTCTTCGCGTTCAAGCCGCTCGTACAGATTGCAAAGGCTGAGCAAGGCACGGCCACGCAGGGTTTCGCTTTTTTCTGCGATCTTCTCCCAGATCAACGCGGCATGGTTGAGATCATAAAGCTGCTCGCTGATACGAGCCTCACGCGTATCGAATTTGATGTGGTCACCAAATTGCTCTCTGGCAGCCGCATTCTTTTCCATAGCCAGTGTCAGCTCGCCCGAAAAGCGCAGAAGGTCGATCAGGACTGCCGCATCGTCAGGTGTCTTGAACGAAAAGTCTTCAGCCAGCTTCAGGGCGCGGGCGCGGTCGGTGCGCAGGCGCGCGCCACCTCGGGCGGCGCGTTGGGCCTGAAGAAAGTAGGACTTGGCAAGGCGGCGTCTTGCGTCATGGTTGGTTGTATCGCTGCCGAAAGTCGTCTCGACGATATATTCTGCAGCTTCGTATTCCTGCCGTTCCAGCGCATCATCCGCTTCCCGCAGGGCCACATCTGATGATCCGAGACCCGCGTCCCAGATTTCGCGACGGATATTCCGCGCAATCGTGGCACTGCCGTCAGCCGCACTTTTCCGCGCGATGTATTCCCAAAGAGACGTATGCGTATCGATCTGGCAACCCGACCCGATCAGGAACAAGCGCGCTGTCGAATACCGCCTTTGGTCACAAAGTTCGACAACTTGTCGGCGGACTTGAGCGAACGCTTCGATCATTATAGGTTTTGGCTCAACTTCATGCGTAAATTAAGGCGAGTATGAGCGGCGTTTCAAATCTTGACAAGCAGACCGCCGCTGAGATCACTCCGCCGCCACGCATGCTGGGCAATTCCGACGTCCGTGTGATCATGCAGTTTGCGGAAATGATGCCCGAGAATGCTGAGATACTCGAGATTGGTCCCTGGCTTGGGGGGCTGACCTGCCTGTTGGCCGACTACGGCAACATCTCGGTCGTTGACCGGTTTTTGTGGACCGAAGCCAACGCCGAGAACTACCCCGGCATCGCAGCGCCGAACGCAAATTTCCGCCATGTCTTCGAGACAAATATGGCCATCGCAAATGTTCCGGTGCACATCATCGAAGCGGACTTTGCGGAGTTTGTCTGGACAGGTGGCAGACTTGACCTTGTTGTCATTGACGCACCGCGGGACGCTGCCGGTCTTCACGCCTGTTTTCAGGCCATTGCGCCAGCGCTCAATCAAGGCGCATTGATTGTGGTCAAGCACGCTCTCAATCCGCGCGAGTTTGGCATGGGGGCCTACCTTGATGCTTTGATCGGTTTGGGATGTGTTGCAATCGAACCGTCCGAACAGCCCGACTGGTGCAATATTGCGACCGTGCGTGTTGTGGGTGAAATGGAGGCGATCTCCGGTTACTCTGACGCCGACGGGCTGATCACTGCGGCACCGGTCTCGGAAAATGCGACTGACCCGTGGTACGGTCGCAGACTGTCGATGTACCGCATCGCCTATCTGGCGAGTATAGATAATTGGCCTGAAGCCTACGCGACCTTGTCGCGCAACCCGCGAAGTTCGGAAGATCTCGCACTTTGGGACGTACTTGAGCCTGCAATGCGCCGGACCGATGATCCCGCATTCGAAGCAAATCTCGCCGCGCTTTCCGAGATTGTCTGGTTGCACAACGACTGCGGCGCTCTCACACGTCCTCCGGTTCCGATCGGACCCGGCGTCTCATCAAGGCTACGTGCATATTGGTGCAATAACGAAGGACGGGACTGGCGCGCCGCAGGGTTGGATCCGTTCTTGCTGGGTGATGAAGCGGCCAGCGCACTGATTGACAGGCTCGCCCCATCTCTGGGGGACCTGTTCGGGAAGCAGGTTGTCGAGGTCGGACACGGACTGGGCGCAGGTGCGATTGCTTCGATACTGGCTGGCGCGGAAAGCTATCGCGGAATTGAAACCGGAGAGGCGTCAGGCGTCTCGGAAAAGCTGGCCATGCTTTACCCGCATTGCAGTTTTGTATCTGAGGATGACGCGAGTCCGGAAGACATCGCCGGCGCGACGACTCTGATCATTCACGGCGATATCAATGCAGGCTCGGCCTTGGCAGAGGCCGTCGCACAAAGGGCAAAAGCGCCCAGAACCGAAGTTTCCGTTATCCGTCTCGTGAACTAGCGGGAACGGGCAGCCGCGTTGCAGGTGGTGTAGAAGCCTTCTGCCAATGAAACATCTCCCTGAAGCTGAAACCGGGCTTCTCCGCCTTTTGCAACGAAGCCGTCGGGCGTGTAGTGGGCGGCATAGAATGTCCAATCCTCAGACCGGTCGTCACCTTCCATCCGGTCCCGCTGCGACGCCATGCCCCGAATTTCATCCGCTCCGTCAGATTTCACCCGAAGCCGGATTGATCCCAGATCAACGCCGGGCAACGTCAGCTGGATAAGGTCGTGACCTTCGGGCAAGGGAAAATGCTCACTCCACTCACCTTCACTGAGACTGATCGGAATCGGGTCCGAAGTTACGGCGTCATCACAGGTTCCAAGAACACTACCAACAACGCCGCGCATGCGTGATCCGATGTAAGGACGAAGGTAGGTCGGCAGAAATTCCCAAACCAGCAGCGCGGGACGATCCGCCCTCAGATCGCTCTGCGCGTAGGCGACCAGAGCATTGTCGAATGCACCTCCGGTAATGGCACGGTTGTCGACGTCCTGCTGCAAGGCAAAGCGGACCGCATCGGCCCAACGGAAACTCCGCCCGGTCGAATAACTTGTTCCGACCAGAACCACTACAGGGTCCGGAGCCACATCTCCGAACAACGCAGTTGACGTATCTTCTGACTGCACTGGGGCGATGACCGGAATCCCTGCACTTTCGCCCTCCAATTCGAGGTTACAGATCGTCCCAACAGCTCTCAGCAATCCACCACGCAGAGACGTTTGTTCGATCTCGCCGGTCAGGACGTATGCGGGTGTGTCCGGTTGGGGCGGCATTTTGCCTGCCTCTTCAAGCGCCATTGCAAGCGTCCTTGCCGAAAGCAACGCACCCTCAGGCGTCCAATGTGTATCGGTCTTGAAGAAGTATCTTTCGTCCGCGCCCGGTGTATCGGTAATTGCGCCGAGTATGTCGGGCACGACTGCACCGGTCGTCGCAAGCTGATCAACGACTGTGAGAAAATTTTCCCGCATAAGATCGAGGTCGTCCGCATTCGGAACAAAAAGCCCGCGGGGTGGTGGCAGGACGATGGCCAGCTGGGTCCCGATATCCTGCTCAAGAATGCGGACAAGTTCCGCAATCAACGCGACGGTTTCTTCACTCAGAACGAGATCCGGGTCAACATTCGAAGACGTGAGAATCCATCCGCTGTCAGGAAGGACCGTCAGCGGAGCCATCCAGCTCGCATTCGACGGATAGGCGGCGGGATCGGCAAGCTCTGGACAGGTGTCGACAAGGTCCTGCGCAGTAGCAGCGCCCGCCAATGCGAGGCTCGTGGCAAAGGTTACACCGAGAAGGTTTCTCATCATCAATACTCCTCTAAGGTCAGGTAGCGCTCGGGAATCTCCCAGACGACGACCTTCACCGCCTCTTCTGATTCCATATCACCGTCCAGAAAATCCTGCATCGGAACAAATGGACCTACGCCGGATTTTGACAGATCAAGTACATCTGTCCCTGCCTCATGGCGCAGAAAGTCGGCAAAACCCCAAGTCGGATCGGCTGAATAGCTGGTGCCCACCAATACGACTTCCGCTGGCGGTTGTTCGTCAAAGAGGCCCAGACCGTCCGAGACGGGAAACACATCGAACTGGGCGACGGCTTCTGGCGTTAGTCCAAACCAGCCCGAAAGCGGGCCAGTATCGACAAAGTTGATCAGATCGCCACGCCGTATGACGTCGGGTGCCCGCGCCATCTCATAGGTCGTTTGTTGCGATATCTCCGCCGCAATTCTTGGGGCAAGGACAGCCGCAACCCGCTGTGCGCCCAGTGGCGTCCAATGGGTATCGCGCGCAAGAAATGTCGGCCCGTCTGCCTTGGCGGCAAGAAACGCTGCGCGCAGGTCGGGAACATTGAGACCCGAGGAAGAGAGCATGTCGATGGCGTAGCCAAAGCGCATCTCGGCCCCGACGGGGCGCGAGCGCGCGAGGTATTCTGGATAAATACGCGCCTTGTCCGGCAGCAGCGCAACGATCAGCGTGATGCCCCGGCTGTCAAATGCTGCGGCTGTCGAGGCGATCTGCTCCAGGTTTTCTGCGAGCCGGCCTTCGGCCCCCTGATCATAGCGATACTCTTCATCCGTAAAGAGCCAGCCGGACCTGCCAGAAACCGCGCCTTCCGCCGTCTGTCGAAACAGTGCAAACCAGATGCTGGTCCAGATGTATTCCGACATTGTGCGATGCGGCAGGCTATCATCAAAGGCCTCTTCAATAGCCTCTTGCGTTGCTCCATCGACAAACCCGCCCCTGAGGCTGTCTGAAATGTCGGCACGCAACAGGCCTACCACGCCAAGACCGGCCAGTAGGACCATCAACACAACACCGTTCAAACGCGCAACCATAAGACCTCAGAACTGGAAATAGAGAAATGGCGATGCCGTATCCGCCGCCATCTTGGTGACGGCGAGGAGAAGAAGCGTGCTGCAGATGACGGCCTGTGCCCCCGAAGACCACTGGAGCCTCATCCGTGGCGCGATCGCGGGCCAAAAACTGATGGTCACCGCAAGACCGAGCATCAGGAACTCGCTCCCGCGCAGTTGCCACATGATGTCCGGACTGATCGCAAAACCATTCAGACCGATCATTCCGCCATAGAAGGCCAAGGCGCTTGAAATGTCAGGCGCCCGGAAAACGACCCAACCCAAGACGACAAACAAAAAGGTCAGCGGCAATGCGATCGCCGTCGGCCAAACCGTGTCGCGCCCCTTTGAACCCATCGCACGCTCGATTGCCATCAACATGCCGTGCCACGCCCCCCAGATGATAAAGGTGACGTTCGCACCATGCCAGAACCCGCCGAGAACCATTACGACGATGAGGTTGATGTAGGTGCGTCCGGCGCCGCGACGGTTTCCGCCGAGCGGGATGTAAAGGTAATCGCGCAACCACGTTGAAAGCGAAATGTGCCAGCGTTTCCAGAACTCTGTGATGGACCGCGAGATATAGGGCGCATCAAAGTTTTCCATGAAGCGAAAACCCATCATCAGCGCAAGGCCGATGGCCATGGCAGAATATCCGGCAAAATCAAAGAAGAGCTGGAAAGTATAGGCGAGCGCGCCTAACCAGCTTTCAATGAATGTGGGATGTGAAAGGGCGAACAGTCTGTCTGCTAGCGGAGCGATGCTGTCCGCAACAAGGACCTTCATCGCAAGTCCGATTGCGAACCTGTAGACACCGGCTGTGAACTTCGCGAAAGAAACCTCGCGGCTTACGAACTGCTCGGCGACATCTTTGTAACGGAGGACGGGTCCGGCGATCAGTTGTGGAAACATCGCCCCGAATGCCAGAAAATCGATCACATTGCGCGCCGGTTTCGTGTCGCGCCGATAGACGTCGATGAGGTAGCTGATCGACTGGAATGTATGGAACGAAATCCCGATCGGCAGCAGGACTTCATAGAAGCTGAGGGCGTCACTCCCCTGAAATGTCAGGAACCCGTTCAGGCTGTCGACGAAGAAATTGGCATACTTGAAGTAGCCCAAGGCGCCGAGATCAAACACCAGACCCGCAATCAGTGCAGATTTCCGCAAGCGTTGGTTGGCGACCCGGAATGTCACCTCGGCCAGCAGATAGCTGACCATCGAGACGGCAAAGATTAGCAGCAGGTATTCAACCCGCCACCATCCATAAAACAGATAGGATGCGGCGAGAATAACAAACGAACGTGCCCGCCATGGCGTTAGAAAATAGACCGTCAGAAAGATTGGCAGAAACGCGAGAACAAAAACCGAGGTCGAAAAGATCATTGCATCGGCACAGGGATCGCCTGATCGTCGAGAAGCGTGACCCCGCCTTCAGGTCCAACAACGATTGTCAGGTGCTCGTTCGGCCTCAGGGTCAATGCGATTGGCTCCGCCAGCGCGGTTTCTGCAACAAAGACATTCACACCGACCTGAATCGGGTTCACCTCGCGAAAGCCAATGCCCGTGGGCCCGGTTGGTCCGATGATCTCAACCGCGCCATCGGCCGTCTTCAGGACAACGTCTTCGGCATAGCCAAGATTCACCAGCCGCAGCAGGACCTTACGGCGCGAACGTTCGGGCTCCGCGATAAGGAGCGGTGCCCCCTGCAGGTCAGGAACAACCGTGATAATATCTCCGGCATCAAGGCCCGCGACTTTGTCTGCATGCAGAATACTGTAATGCCCCGACGTCAGTCGGTCGCGATCAAAGACAAAGCCGTATGCTGAAACCTCAGAGACCTCATCGAACCCCAGAAAGCGGACATAGGCCGCATCATCCGGCGGAGGCGCATCATAAAGCCCGTCTTCTTCGGCCAATGACGCGACCGGAAACAAGGCGGTGGCGACAAGAGTGAAAAGCAATCGCACCGAGACCAAATACCGCACCGCCAAATTCCTGCATCAAATACACACTTGCGTAGCAATTCTTCACCAGCACGGCAGACACGTCAATCGGCTTGGCGGCCTGCTTGCGCTGTGTCAGCGCGTTTACCTCTCGTGTCTCCCTTTGATTGCGTTTGGTCTGCGCAATTTGGGACGGAAGAATGCACTTGGGGGTTGCTGTCGGAGGATTGCAATCATGCGGATTTGGTTGCGGGAGTAGGATTTGAACCTACGACCTTCAGGTTATGAGCCTG
>CAZOMZ010000004.1:0-15206 GCA_964581065.1 uncultured Loktanella sp.
AGCTGCGGCATGTGATAGACTACGACAGCTGACACAATAGACGAGGGATCAGCCGCCCTTGGCACGTGACAAAGCCAGCGAAGACTACATCGGCCCGATCCGCAGACTGCTGGTCGGGCTGATTGTGCTTGCGCTGGTGGCTCTGTTCCTTGTCTGGCGGATCGACAGCCCAAGGGTCGAACGGCTGCGCGCACAGGCCATCGATACCTTTGTCCCTTCTTTTTCCTGGGCGATGGCGCCGATCACGGGAACGGCCAATCTGATCAGCGACTTTCAGAGCTATCAGCAGTTGCGCGAACAGAATCAGGATTTGCGCCGTGAGTTGCAGCAAATGAAGGCATGGCGCGAAGCCGCGCTGCAACTCGAGCAGGAAAACGCCAAGCTGCTTGATCTTAACAACGTCAGCCTCGACCCGCAGCTAACCTTCATTACCGGCGTTGTGATTACCGACAGCGGCTCGCCATTCCGGCAGTCGGTTCTGGTCAACGTTGGTTCACGTGATGGCATTGTCGATGGCTGGCCGACAATGGATGGCATCGGCCTCGTCGGGCGGATCGCGGGCGTCGGACGCGAAACGAGCCGGGTCCTCTTGCTGACCGACACCTCGAGCCGGATACCCGTGATCATCCAGCCTTCGGGGCAGCGTGCGATCCTTGCCGGCGACAACACCGTGACGCCGCCAATCGAGTTTCTTGAAAACCCCGCCCTTGTGCGCCCCGGTGACAGAGTTGTGTCATCCGGCGACGGCGGGGTGTTTCCGGCTGATTTGCTGGTCGGTCAGGTTGCTCTGGGGACCGATGGCCGCCTGCGGGTCAGGTTGGCGGCCGACTATGAACGGCTGGAGTTCCTCCGTGTCCTGCGGTCGCAGCCGCACGAACGGATTGGCGATCCCGACGGGTTGGTCGGACCAGAAGGCGAGTTCTTCGGGCCCGCCGTCCCCAATGATTTCAATCCCGCAACGCTGACCAGAAGCGAGGTCACCGATGGCTGAGCGGACAGATAGCCGGACGTGGTTGATGCGGGCGATCTTCGTGGCGCTCGCATTCGTGCTGATTGTCATTCAACTTGTCCCTCTGGACCTCAGGCCATCGATCTGGGCGGGGCCTGATCTGTTGCTGGCGGTCACGTTGGTGTGGATCGCACGCCGCCCCTCGATCCTGCCAGTGGCCGTTGTGGCTGCGGTCTTCCTCATGGCGGATCTTCTATTCATGCGACCGCCCGGCCTATGGGCCGCAATGATCGTTGTCCTCACCGAAGTCATCCGCCGCAGGAATAGCGAATTCCGCAATATGCCTTTTCTGGTCGAATGGGGCACTATCTCGGGGGGCATCGTTCTGGTGACCCTTCTTAACCGGGCGATCCTCTTTGTTGTGGCGGTGCCACGTGCGCCGCTGGGGCTGACCTTGATGGAAATGATGATGACCATCCTTGCCTATCCGCTGGTCGTTCTGGTGGCGTATTTCCTTTTCGGCATTCGCCGCGCGGCCCCGGGTGAGACCGGAAGCAAGGGGCAACTGATATGAAGCGCACGCCGAAAGAAACCATCGACAGTGCCCGCACGATCAGCCGCCGCGCCTTGGTCGTGGGCGCAGCTCAGCTGGGTGTCATCGGTGTGCTGGGATGGCGGCTGCGCGATCTGCAGGTCGAACAGGCCGACCAGTTCCGTCTGTTGGCCGAGGAAAACCGGATCAACATACGACTGCTTGCGCCTGAAAGGGGACTGATCTTCGACCGCAACGGCATCGCGATTGCCGACAACGAACAGAATTACCGCGTGATCATGGTCCGCGAAGATGCTGGCGACGTGGGCGAAGTTCTTGCCAAGCTGACCGAGATTGTCGAAATCGACCCTGACGATCTGGCGCGGGCGATGGAAGAGATGCGCCGCCGCTCGCCCTTTGTGCCTGTGACAATCACAGACCGGCTCAGTTGGGAGGATGTGGCAGCGATCAACCTCAATACCCCTGCCCTGCCCGGGATTCAGGCCGAGGTCGGGCTGAGCCGTGTCTATCCTTGGGGCGCGGACCTCGCGCATGTAGTTGGCTACGTCGGACCGGTGAGCGATTTTGACCTTGGCCGGATCGAAGACCCCGATCCCTTGCTGCAAATCCCCAAATTCCAGATCGGCAAGACCGGCGCGGAAAACAAGCTGGAGCACACACTGCGCGGCAGCGCAGGCACCCGCAGGATCGAGGTCAACGCCGCCGGTCGCATCATGCGGGAACTGGACCGTCAGGAAGGCGACCCGGGCAAGGATATCCAACTGACCATCGACAGCCGGCTGCAAAGCTATGCACAGGCGCGGATGGATGGTGAATCGGCGGCGGCAGTCGTGATTGATCTCGAAAACGGCGACCTGCGCGCCATTGCCTCGGCCCCGTCGTTTGATCCCAACCTCTTTGTGCGCGGCATTTCAGTGCCGGACTGGAATGCGCTGAACGCTGACAAATACCGTCCACTGGCGGCGAAGGCCGTGCAAGGCACCTATCCGCCGGGATCGACCTTCAAGATGGTCACGGTCATGGCAGCGATGGAAGAAGGCATGATCGCCCCGGACGAAACGGTCTATTGCCCGGGCTACACGGATGTCTTCAACATTCGCTTTCACTGCTGGAAACGTGGTGGGCATGGCAATGTGAACCTGCACGAGAGCCTCAAGCAAAGCTGTGACTGCTACTATTACGAGATCGCGCAGCGTGTCGGGATCGACAAGATCGCAGAAATGGCGACGCGGCTGGGCCTTGGCATCCGGCACGATCTGCCCTTGTCGGCCATTGCCGAAGGGCTTGCACCGAACAAGGAATGGAAGGCCCGCGTGCGCGGCGAGGAATGGCGTATCGGTGACACGGTCAACGCGTCGATCGGACAAGGCTATGTCCTCGCGTCGCCGCTGCAACTGGCCGTGATGACAGCGCGGCTTGCTACCGGACGGATGGTCACCCCGCGTCTTGTCCGGCTGATTGACGGTGTCGAACAGCCAAGCGGTCTGGGCGAGAGCCTCGGGATCAATGAAAACACCCTGCGCCGTATCCGGGCCTCTATGGATGATGTGTGCAACCACCGGCGCGGAACGGCATTTGGGTCGCGCATTCTGGATGACGACCACAAGATGGCGGGCAAGACCGGCACCAGTCAGGTCCGTCGGATTACTCCAGAAGAACGGGCTGCAGGTATCATCAGCAACGAAGACCTGCCGTGGGAACGGCGGGATCACGCGCTTTTCGTGGGCTACGCCCCGATCGAGAACCCGCGCTATGCGGTTGCCGTCGTTGTCGAACACGGTGGTGGCGGTTCACGCGCCGCCGCGCCAATTGCCCGCGATATCCTGTTGCAGGCACAATACGGCGGCCCACCGCCGCTTGAAGTCTACCCCGAGAGCATCCGCGACGAGATCGCCGAGCAGCAACGCCGGATCAGCGCCCGTATTCCTCAAGGCGCAAAGGTGCGGGGCCGCGCATGAGCTATCTTGAGTACAATACCAAATCAGTGCCGACCGGCATCAGGAAGGTCCTGCACCTGAACTGGCCGATCATCATGCTACTCTTTGCCGTGTCTTCGGCGGGCTTTCTGATGCTCTATTCCGTGGCTGGCGGATCGACACGTCCTTGGGTCGAACCGCAGATGCAGCGCTTTGCGCTTGGTTTTGTGCTGATGCTGATCGTGGCGATGATCCCGATCTGGTTCTGGCGCAATATGGCCTTTCTTGCTTATGCGGGGTCGGTTGTGCTGCTTTTGGGCGTCGAGTTCTTTGGCGAAGTGCGTATGGGCGCGCAGCGGTGGATCGACCTCGGATTTATGCGGCTGCAGCCGTCAGAACTGACCAAGATCACCTTGGTGATGTTCCTTGCCGCCTATTATGACTGGTTGCCCAACAAGAAGACGTCGCACCCATTCTGGGTGGCTGTTCCGGTCTTTCTGATCTTGCTGCCAACCATGCTGGTGCTGAACCAGCCCGACCTTGGCACCGCCCTTCTGTTGCTGATCGGCGGTGCGACAGTGATGTTTCTTGCAGGGGTGCACTGGGCCTATTTCGCCACAGTAGTGAGTGCTGGCGTCGGTGGCATTGTGGCGGTGTTTCAAAGCCGCGGAACGCCCTGGCAGCTGCTCAAGGACTATCAGTACCGCCGGATTGATACTTTTCTGGACCCGTCGAACGATCCCTTGGGGGCAGGGTATCACATCACGCAGGCCAAGATCGCACTGGGTTCAGGCGGCTGGACGGGGCGCGGGTTCATGCAAGGCACGCAATCACGGCTGAACTTTCTGCCCGAAAAGCACACGGACTTCATCTTCACCACATTGGCCGAGGAATTCGGCTTTGTCGGTGCCTTTACGCTTTTGGTGCTCTACCTGCTGATCATCGCCTTCTGCGTGATCTCTGCCATGGGAAACCGTGACCGCTTTGCATCCCTGCTGACGCTCGGGATTGCGATGACCTTCTTTCTGTTCTTTGCCGTCAATATGGCAATGGTGACCGGACTGGCGCCTGTCGTCGGGGTTCCCCTGCCGCTGGTCAGCTACGGAGGTTCGGCAATGTTGGTTCTCATGGTCGGCTTCGGGCTGGTCCAAAGCGCACATGTTCACAGGCCACGCTAATGCTGAAGATCCTCTTTTCTGCCAAACCGGCTGCTTGGGATGAATACCAAGGCCCCTTGATGGCAGCCTTTTCATCGGCCGGACTTTCGGTCGACCTCGCCCGCGATCACGCACCGGAAGAGGTAGATTACATCATCTTCGCGCCCAACGGCCCCGTCAGCGATTTCCGGCCCTTCACCAAGACCAAAGCCGTTATGGGCCTTTGGGCCGGTGTGGAATCCATCGTGAACAACGAGACGTTGACCCAACCCCTTTGCCGTCTGGTGGATGAAAGCCTGACGGACGGGATGGTCGAATGGGTAACGGGGCATACGCTGCGCCACCATCTGGGGATGGACACACATATCCTCGGGCAGGATGGCATCTGGCGCGATGAAAGTTTCCCGCCTCTGGCCAAGAACCGTCCTGTGACGATCCTTGGAATCGGTGCGTTGGGGGCGGCCTGCGGACAGGCACTCCATCATCTGGGCTTTCCTGTCACAGGATGGAGCCGGACGCAGAAAGACGTGCCGAACCTGCGCTGCCTCGCCGGCACTGACGGACTGCACGAGGCGATGCGTGATGCGCAGATCGTGATCCTGCTCTTGCCGCAAACGCCCGAGACCTTGGATATTCTGAACGCCGAAACGCTCGCCCTGCTGTCGCGCGGCGCATTCATCATCAACCCCGGTCGCGGCCCCTTGATCAACGACGATGCCCTTCTCGCCGCACTTGACAGCGGGCAGGTCGCACATGCAACGCTGGACGTCTTCAGAACCGAACCCCTTCCGACAGATCACCCGTTCTGGGGGCATCCAAAGGTCACAGTCACGCCGCACATCGCCTCGACCACACGGCCCGAGACGGCGGCCGAAGTCATCACCAATAACATCCTGCGCGGCGAAGCGGGGCAGCCCTTCCTCTATCGGGTGGACCGGACACGCGGCTACTAACGCAGTTTGGGCGGTGACGACGGGTCCATTCCCGGCGCGCCTGGCACATGCGGTTTCTGCGGTTCGGGCAGATCGAAACGCAGGCCGACTTTGGCCAGATGCGCCGCAAGCGGATCATTTGCTTTCACAAAGACCACATCCATGACGCCCGCCTCGATCCCCGAAAAGGTCAGCGCCTCGCTCGCGGCGGATGCAAGCGCGCGGTGCGCCTCGTCAGCGGCATCGACGAAGGCAAGGACATGACCTTTCGCGCCATCGTCGTAAGTGGCCGCAGCAAGATAGGCAAAGCGCGCCATGCCTGCGGCAATCGCGAGCTTGCGATCCAGTGCGGTCACCACCGCTTCCGGCAAGCCCTTTGGCGCAAAGACTTCTGTCAGGCGCGCTTCGGTCTCGTCCGGTCCGTGCTGTAAGGTCTGCACCAGCCAATCCACTGCCTCGGCAGGGATCAACATGGCGGACGGGGCGACTTCGAGGTTCAGGGCCAGCCCGATCCCCTGCCCCTGCAGCATCTGCGCAAGCGCCCGCCCGGGCAATCCTGCGTAAGGCGCAACACGTCCGACGAATTGCGACAGTCTTTCTTCACGGTCAAAGACAAGGGTAAAGCGTTGATCCTCGATCTCGAACAACTCGGGTGTGATCTGATCGTTCTCTGCCTCAGCGCCGAGGAGCATAAAAAGTTCAGTATCGGCCAAGCGCTCGTAGAAGCGCAGGCGCGCTGCGTCATCTTCCGGTGCGGCCTCCATTGCGGCGTGAGCTTGGTCGAGATCAGTCATTCGAGCACCTTCGAAACGGTCGCACGCAAGTCCGGCAGGAGCTCGGTGGTGAACCACGGGTTTTTCTTCAGCCATCCGGTATTGCGCCACGACGGATGTGGCAAGGGGTAGACGCGCGGTGCAAGGTCGCGCCAGCCCTGCACCGTCTGAGTGACACCAAGTCCGGTTCCAAGGTGCCAGCGATGGGCATAGCCTCCGACCAGCACTGTCAAAGGAACCTCTCCGAGGGCCGTCATCACGCGGTCATGCCACGTTGCCTTGCAAATGGCGGGCGGCGGCAGATCGGCACCCTTGGCATCATACCCGGGAAAGCAGAATGCCATCGGCACAATCGCGATCCTGCTGCGGTCATAGAAGGTGTCAGACCCGATCCCCAGCCAGTCGCGCAACCTGTCGCCCGAGCGGTCAAAGAAGGGCTTGCCCGCCTCATGAACCCGCAGTCCCGGCGCTTGGCCTGCGATCAGTATGCGGGGCGCGTTGTCGAACCAGACCACAGGGCGCGGGCTGTGGCGGGTCGCCGTCGCTGCAAAGCGATCGGCGCAGAGCCTGCAGGTCTTGATGGTGTTTCGAAGGTCCGACACGGCATTCATGCAAAGCAAACTAGCCACACGGCGCCGAAACGCCAGATTCCCGTGGCAATCATATCGCAACGGTGCCACTCGCTCACAGAATTGTCGCTGTATTCCTGCCGCAATGCTAGGCTATGCAGTGACAGACGGCTTCTTCATAAGTTGCCGCTATAGAGGAGCCGCCACAGCGCGGGAGTAGCAAGGTCGACATGCTTGAGTTCTCTGAAGTCAGCAAATCGTTTTGGACAGGTACGCAACGCAAGGTGATCCTTGATCGGGCGTCTTTCCGCGTGGAACTGGGCAAGTCGCTTGGCATCCTTGCCCCCAACGGCACTGGCAAGACCACCCTGATCAACATGATGGCGGGGCTGGAGAAACCTGACGAGGGCACGATCCGTCGCGATTGTCGTATTTCCTTTCCTGTCGGCTTTACCGGCGGGGTCAATCCCAAACTCTCGGCGATGGAAAATTGCCGCTATGTTGCACGGATCTACGGACTTGACCCCGACTATATCGAGGCATTCTGCCGTTGGCTCTGCGATCTTAAGGAATACTTTGACCAGCCGATTGGCGTTTATTCATCGGGGATGCGGGCGCGCTTTACGATGGCGCTGACACTGTCGATCGAGTTCGACATGTATCTGGTTGATGAGGGTATGCCCGGCGCCGTCGATGCCGAGTTCAATCGCAAGGCTGGCGAAATTCTGCGCCAGAGGCTTGAGAAGGCAACACTGGTGATTGTCTCGCACAGCCCGCAGACGCTAGAGCGTTTTGTAAAATCCGCTGCCGTGCTAAAGAACGGTCAGTTGCACATGTTTGACTCACTGGAAGAGGCAAGGGTCCTTTATGACTACCAAACCGACGATTAAGCGGTTCCAGGTGCGTCGACGCGTGAAACCGCAGGACGCAACGCCTGAAACCACAACGCCGGATCCCGCGCCAGATCAAGTGGCGGAGAAACCGCAAGAGCTGACCCATGCCGCCCAGATCGAGGCGATCAGCAAGGAAGGGCTGACGGCCCGCCAGTTGCGCATGGCGCGCCGCGTGGCCGTCAAGAACGGGTTCGAGGCATCGTCGGACTATGACGCAGTGCGCCAGTTGCGCGCAGCAGGCATTGATCCCTTCCAGCGCAGTTCGGTCGTCGATCTGGTCACACCCGACAAAGGCCGCAATGCAATCAAGAAAGTGCGCATCCAGCTGCCCGAAACCACCAAACAGGCGGAGGTCGGGTTTCCCCAGCAGGCCGCACAGGACGCAGCACGCCGCAATGCGCAGGAAATCCTGCAGATCCAGCGCGATATTGCGCGCAGACGGCGGCGCAAGCTGGCGCTTTTGTGGACGCGGCTGGCGATGTTCATCATGTTGCCGACATTTGCCGTGGGTTGGTATTTCTACAATATCGCCACACCGATGTATGCCACCAACTCCGAAATCGTGATCCAGCAGGCCCAGCCACAGGGCGGCGGCGGCGGCAGCCTGGCAACCCTGTTTCAGGGCACGTCAATGGCGACGCAACAAGACAGTATCGCTGTGCAGTCCTATCTTGCCTCGCGCGAGGCGATGATTCGGCTGGACGAGGAGCATGGCTTTAAGGCGCATTTCAGCGATCCCACCATCGACGCGATCCAGCGGCTGCCCGAAGACGCCAGCAACGAAGATGCATTCGGCGTTTATGAAGACCGTGTCCGGATCAGCTACGACCCGACCGAAGGCATCATCCGCATGGAAGTTGTGGCGACTGACCCCGTCAAAAGCTACCAGTTCTCGCAGGCCCTGATCGGCTATGCCGAAGAGCAGGTCGACCAGTTGACCAGCCGCCTGCGCGCCGACCAGATGAGCGGTGCACAGCAAAGCTATGAAGACGCGGAGCGCCGCCGTGCCGAGGCGCTGGCCAAATGGCTCGCTATTCAGGAAAGGGTCGCCCAGATCGACCCCCGCAGCGAAACCTCGGCGCGCATGGCACAGATCAACAGCCTTGAAAGCGAAAAACAGCGGCTCGAGCTGGTGTTGCAGTCACGCCTGAACGTCGATCGCCCCAGCGAGGTGCAGGTGCAGACACTGCGTGACCAGATCAGCAATATCGACGACCTGATCACGGACCTGCGCGAGCAGCTGACCGGTGGTGAAGGCGCGCAGATCTCGCTGGCCGAACGCAATACCGAATTGCGGACCGCCGAGGAAAACTACAACTTCCAGACGATCATGGTGCAGCAGGCGTTGACCCAGATGGAAACGGCCCGGATCGAGGCAAACCGCCAGGTCCGCTATCTGTCGCAAAGCGTCCGGCCTGTCATCCCCGATGCCGCGACCTACCCCAAGGCTTTCGAGAACACGCTATTGGCGTTCTTCATCTTCTCAGGCATCTATCTGATGATCTCTCTTACCGCCTCAGTCCTTCGCGAACAGGTCAGCTCTTAATGCATACAGTGAATATCGGTCCGCTCTCGGTCAGTAATGACCTGCCCTTGCTTGTCATCGCCGGTCCCTGCCAGTTGGAAAGCACAGAGCACGCCCAGATGATTGCCGGCCAGATGGCAGAGGTGTGCGCAGCACACGGGGCGCAGTTCGTCTTCAAGGGCTCATACGACAAGGCCAACCGGACGTCCCTTGGTGGCAAGCGGGGCCTCGGCATGGACGAAGGTCTGAAGGTGATGCAATCGGTTAAATCGAGCATCGGCTGTCCGGTGCTGACCGATATTCACGCACCCGACCAATGCGTGACTGTGGCCGAAACCTGCGACATCCTGCAAATTCCTGCGTTTCTGTGCCGACAAACCGATCTGCTGCTTGCCGCTGGAGAGACCGGTGCGGTAATCAATGTCAAAAAGGGCCAGTTCCTTGCGCCATGGGACATGACAAATGTCGTGGCAAAGATCGAAAGCACTGGCAACACAAGGATACTCCTGACCGAACGCGGTGCTTCCTTCGGCTACAATACCCTTGTCGCGGACATGCGTTCGCTGCCGACGATGGCCAAAACAGGCTATCCGGTTGTGATGGATGCCACGCATTCGGTGCAACAACCTGGTGGTCAGGGCGGGTCGTCGGGTGGCCAACGTGAATTTGCCCCTGTGATGGCGCGTGCGGCCGTATCTCTGGGCATTGCGGCAGTCTTTATCGAGACACACGAAGACCCCGACAACGCCCCGTCCGACGGGCCGAACATGATCCCGCTGGACCAGATGGATGCGCTTGTCAAAAGCCTGATGGCGTTTGACAAACTTGCCAAAGCCGATCCGCTGAGGGTGTGATGTCGCACAGACCGGACTAGGTTCATGGTCAGCCGGAGGAATGTGACCATGCGTTTGATTGTATTGCTGTTGGGGTTCTTGGCCCTTGCGCCGATGGTCGCGGCCCAAGAAGCAAGCAGCCCCATTGCGACCGCCACATCTCCGGAACAAGACGCCGCCATTGCAACGCGCATCCGCGAGATCCTGGGTGAACTGGACGGCTACACTGATATCACTGTTGCCGTAAATGAAGGTGTCGTGACCCTGCGCGGGACGACAACCACTGCGACCGAGGCTGCCGCCCTCAGCCCGCTTGCCACCCGCGTCGAAGGCGTGGTCGCAGTGCGCAATCAGGTGGTCGAAACCACCGACGTCAGCCGCAGGCTTGACCCTGCCATCGACCGTTTTCGCGAAAGGATCGATCAGTTCGTGGCATTCCTGCCACTGGCGTTGATTGCGCTTGGGGCCTTTGCGGTTGTCGTGTTCTTGGGGTTCGTCATTGCGCGGCTGCGCCAGCCGTGGGAACGTCTGGCCCCCAATACCTTTATCGCAGAGATATACCGGCAACTGGTCCGGATCACCTTTGTCGTGCTGGGCATTGTCATTGCACTTGATATTCTCAGCGCAACCGCCCTGCTTGGCACGATCCTTGGCGCGGCCGGTATTATCGGTTTGGCATTGGGTTTCGCTGTACGCGACACGGTCGAGAATTTCATTGCCTCTGTGATGCTGTCCTTCCGGCAGCCGTTCCGCCCCAATGACACGGTCGAGATCAACGGAGATATCGGCAAGGTCATCCGCCTGACCAGCCGCGCAACCATTCTGTTGTCCTTCGACGGCAATCACATCCGCATCCCCAATGCGATCGTCTTCAAGAGCCGCGTCATAAACTACACACAGAACCCCGAAAGGCGGTTCATGTTTACGATCACCGTGTCTCGGGACGCAGACCTCTATGCCACCCGTAATCTGATGGAAGAAACAGTCCAACGGCTGCCCTTTGTTCTTGCCGAACCGGCAGCACAGGTCTGGATCGAAGCGCTGCACGCTGCAGGGGTCGATATGGTGGTTACCGGATGGGTGAACCAGACGGAAACATCGATTGTGCGGGCCAAAGGCGAGGCCCTGCGACAGGTCAAACTGGCCGTCCAGAGCGCAGGGGTCGTGATTCCCGACGCAACGCAATCCATCGAAATCAAACGCGAACAGGCACCCGCTGTTACAGTCTTGGGCGAAAGCACGGCCATTGAGGCCGTCGCAGCATCCGAAGACGCCGCATTAGAGCGGATTGTGGACGCCGAGCGCGACCTTGATACGAACGAGGATCTGCTGCGCGACGATGCGATGAAAGAATAGGTGCATTTCTTTCAAAAACGGGGCTTGAACCGGTCTCGCCTTCACAGTAACTAGCGTCTCGCTGTTGGGGTGTAGCCAAGCGGTAAGGCAGCGGTTTTTGGTACCGTGTACCGTAGGTTCGAATCCTACCACCCCAGCCAGCGATCCTCCCGAAACCGTAATGTGCAAGCTGCGCCTTTGGACCCTCGCTCTAGGCGTGGTTCCCGATGTGCTGCGGCGAGAAACCAAGGAAAGCCGCGTCGCAATCCTGATTGCAGCGTCACAAGCCATGGGCTCTTGGGCGAAAGCATTGGATCTTCGAGCAAGCTTGCTTCGCCATCTTCCGTTCGCTTCACGCAAAAGCCCCGACCTTTGGGTCGGGGCTTTGCAGGACAAGCGCTGGGGAGGAAGCTGGGTTGTCCTAGCGGCCGGGCTGGCTGGTGGGTTCGCCGGTCGGGCGGCGCTCGCGGCGTTCGCGGCGGTCTTCGTCATCGTCATCGCCGCCAAGCACGAGGCGCGGCTCGATAGGTTCAAAGCGCAGACGATAGGTGCCGTCGCTCATGTGCTGGAAGAAGAGACGGTTTGGACCAATGCCACCGGCGGTATCGCCGAACTCCTCGTCACAGTCATCAAGGCCGCTTGCGTTGCTGCAGTCGTGGTTCGGGAACGTCTCGTTACACCAGTTGATCACAGCGGTGTAGCATTCCTCGAGGCTCGAGATGGCGGCATGCGCCTGGATCGGGGCGAATGTGGCGGTCGACAGGCTTGCGGTGACGGCCAGGGCTTTTACGATGTTTTTCATTTTCAATCTCCAGTTTTGTGTTTCCGTATCCGCAGCACATCTGCGTTACGGTCATAGGTCGCTGGAGCGATCGAAAAGGTTCAAAGAAATCGCTGAAAATGGCGAAAAAAATATGAAACCACTGATAACTATAGAAACCTAGCAGCCGATATTGCGCACAAGGCCCCAACCGAACTGCGCATCATGGCCCGGATCGCCAAGATCCATCACACGGTTCCTGAGCTGGCCGCGAAGCTCTGCCACAGAATTGGGTGTCATCCGTGCGGCAAGTGCAGTCACAATTGGCGCGGCATACGACGTGCCGGTCGCGTAGCCGCCACCGCCATCCTGCGCGACATAGACATCAACGCCGGGGGCCGCAAATTCGATATGCGATCCGCGCGTTGCCGCGCGATAACGGCGCATGGATGCATCAACTGCCGTCACTGCGACAACGGCTTCGGCACTTGCAGGCAAAAGCGCGCGTTCGCGTCCCGTATTGCCCGCAGCAGCGATCATGATAGCGCCTTGCCCCTCGGACTGCGTCAGCAGATCAGCCAGCACAACATTCTGCGGTCCCGCAAAGGACATGTTGATCAGCCGCACGTTATTGCTCAGCAGCCAGGTCAGTGCGGCGCCGATCCGGTCGACATCCGCCGCGACGCTGCGCTGCTCAAGAGCAAAGGCATTGATTGCATAAAGCCGGGCACCGGCGGCAAAGCCGTTGAGATAGCCTGCCGGATCTTCGCCGACCATAAGCGCCGCAACGGCCGTTCCATGGGCACTGTCACCTGTTGTCTGGCCGCGCGCCAGCGCCGAACGGACGACAATATCCGCCTGACGCAAGGCCGGGTGATCTTCCTGAACCGGACCGTCAATCAGGCCCAACCGCTGTCCGCGACCAACACGGCAAACAGTGGCAGGATCGCCGATCAATGTTGCCGCATAGACCCGCGGTGCACCCTGAGCGTAGGTATAAAGGTGGTTGAAATCGACCAGAAACGCAGGAGCGGCTTGCGCCAGCCTTTGTCGCGCTGTCTCGAGGGCGAGGTTGCGCAGGTCGAAGATCATGACCCGCCGGTCAAGCGGTGCCAGATCACGGAATGACACCAGCACGGCCCCTGCCTGTTCCAGTGCTGCTTCAGCCTGTTCTGCATCGGCAATCGGACCGCTGACGACATATTCGGGACGTCTGTTTTCAAACAGGGCGACGTTGTCGGGCACGCGCCTGGAATTGTCGCGATCCCGGTCATCGCTTGCCGACGAACCGCCACCGGGCGGCGCCACCTGAGCAAAGGCTTGATCTGTCGCAGCGATCGCAAGAAATCCGGTCAGGGCCACCCCCCACAGCCCAAAACGCAAGGCTTGTTTCAGCATCGAATATCCCTCCGTCCTTATTGGGCGCGGTCGACACTTTCGACAATGTCACCCGCAGCACGCAACAGGCCTTCCGCCTCGTCCAGCGACGCACCTTCGAGCAATTGTACCTGATATAGGCCCAAAGCCGAAGGACCGCCGATGATCTCGACCCCGGCATCAAGCAGAAGCGTGCGGATTGCTGCCTCGGGTGCGTCGGGGGCAAATGCGACCGTCAGGTCCGCGCCACCAGCACCGGCAAGCTCGAATCCTCCGCCACTGTCACCCGTTCCGGACAAGAGCACGGCCTGACCGATGACCACCGCCATCAAAAGCGCGGCGGCAATCTGCCAGATGCGGGAACGCGTGACCGCCTGCGGAGCAATGGACGCTGGCTGTTCCTCTTTGCCGACATCACGCATCAAGCGCGCCAACCCGAATTCGCCCGGCGTCGTTCCGATTTCCTCGGATTGCATCGTCTGCCTGATAGCGCGCAAAGCCGAAAGTTCTGCAGCAAGGCTTGGATCCTGTGCCACGGCCTCTTGCATGGCAATCAACTCGTCACCCTCAAGCGTGCCATTGGCAAGAAATGGCAGCAACTGTTCAGCTTCTTCACGAGAGAGGGTCATGCGCTGGCCCTTTCCATAAAGGCCGAGAGACAGCGCAGAAGCAACTTCTTGGCATGAAAGATACGGGTTTTGATCGTGCCTTCGGCGGTCTTGCAGACGTCAGCAATCTCGCGATAGCTCATGTCTTCCCAGAACGCGAGCGAGATGGCGCTGCGATGGTCATCGCTGAGTGTGGACAGGCAGTGCTGCACCTGTTCGGCGTCCTGTGCGGCCACGACGCAGCTTTCCGCGGTGGCAGCGTCATCAGCAATATTTTCGTCTGCGGTATCGGTCAGCGTGCTGCGCCCCGCCTTGCGGTGCCGGTCGATCACCTTGCGATAGGCGATGCCAAAAATCCAGGTCTGCAATTTCGATCTCCCTTCAAAGCGGCCAGCGGAACGCCAGACCTCCAGAAACACGTCATGGAGTATGTCGGATGACTCGAAGGGATCGTTCAATCTTGAGAGAATAAATCTGTAAACAGGTTTTTCCATCAGCCGGTAAAGCTCTGCCAACGCCTGCCGGTCGCCGTCCGCAATCCGTTTGATGAGAGCTAGTTCAGTTGACAAGAAAGGGTCCAGACAAAGAAAAGGTGCAGTTGAAACGTATTTGGATTGCCAGACCAGTTTATGCTGGCCAGACGATGTCAGGTTAGCAACTTGCACCAAAAACCTGCAAGACAGAGTTGGGAGCACCCCAAGACGCGTCTGACTGGTCAGGGACCGGCGTCAAAATATTCGGTTCTGCGGTGTCGGTCTTTCACAGTTCAATCATTTGGGCACCTTTGCGGGATCGATAGACGGACGGCCGATTCCTGCATCTAAAGGGTCAGGGAACGGCCCGATCCGGGGCGAGCGACCACCAATGCCGACCCTATTGTGCAGTCCAATGGACCCCTTCACACCCTCAATTTGGTGCCTATTGCATGTCGTCCGTAAACAGGAAGCGCACGTGTTTGTCCCATTGCGAGTTCTTTCCTTCGGGAACGCCAGTCACATAATCCTGATGCACAACACAATTTGAGGT